>NZ_JAWOUY010000014.1:0-145039 GCF_033339635.1 Vibrio sp. 2092
TCCGAATTAAAGAATTTGCTTGGCGACCATAGCGTTTTGGACCCACCTGATTTCCATGCCGAACTCAGAAGTGAAACGAAATAGCGCCGATGGTAGTGTGGGGCTTCCCCATGTGAGAGTAGGACATCGCCAGGCTTTAGTTTTATTTTCACTTTTTCGAAAAGTGAAGACAAAAGCGGACACTTGCTTATTAAAGCGAGTGATACCACTGCGGAGTGGTAGTTCAGTTGGTTAGAATACCGGCCTGTCACGCCGGGGGTCGCGGGTTCGAGTCCCGTCCACTCCGCCACTTATTTGAGCGTCGTCTCAATAAACACGAATCACAGGGGTGTAGCTCCAATTGGCAGAGCAGCGGATTCCAAATCCGCGTGTTGGGAGTTCGAATCTCTCCACCCCTGCCATACTCTAAAGCCTCAGCAGTAATGCTGGGGCTTTTTTGCATCTGAAGAAAAGAGAATCTGACTAGTTGGAGAGTTGTCGATTCCTCTGATACCAAAGTATCGGGGGATTGAAAGTTCATATCTCCGGGATATTGGTCCACTTCACCTATCCCCCATGTTCATAAGCTCTGGCTTAGGTCAGGGGCTCTTTTATTCCTAACGTATAGTTTCGACGTCAGGTGTATGTTTATCCAACGAATATGGCATACCTTTGCTTCAGATAGTTTTATTTTCTAGTAATGTAATTATTAAATGTTGATGTATCGCTTTGCTCTTTCTGTTTTACCTTCGAATTTTCATAACGCTTTTTCTTCGTTATCGAGCACATCTGATTCACAATCTATTGAAAGGTCAGTGGTTACATTGGCTTGGATGATTACTGACTTGGTTCCTGTTATCATCATGCATTGATGCTAATAATTAGGAAGTAAGTTTATGCCACATTTTCGATTCCGTGCTGTAGAGCCACAAGCTGTTCAGGCATTATCAAAACCTCTTACGGATGAACTTCAGCCTCTAATGGACTGTCCGCGTGAGGATTTTACTTTTGAGTATATCTACACTACGTTTTTCAATGAGGGTGAGGTGAGTGCTGCATATCCTTTTGTCGAAGTGCTTTGGTTCGACCGTGGCCAGGAAGTGCAAGATGAAGTTGCCAAGCTTATTACGCAACAAGTGCGCGGTATCGCTGGTGCCGATATTGATGTTGCAGTTATCTTTTCCGCCTTATCTCCTAAAGCTTATTACGATAATGGCGAACACTACTAAAGGTTAAAGGCTATGAGGCTGAGTTTCATTGTAACTTTGGGTTTATGTTTCTCAGCTTCAGTATGTTCTACTCCTTGGGAGTCTGCGGTTAATCCTACCCGAAACTCTTCCTCCTCTATTGGTAGTTATGCTAACGGTTGTTTAGATGGTGCATTACCCTTGCCTCTCGATGGCGTTGGTTATCAAGTCTTACGTAGTAAAACGAAGCGCTACTATGGGCACCCTAAAACGATAGAGTTTATTGAAAATCTGGCGCTTAAAGCTCATCAAAATCTCAACACCACTCTGCTAATTGGTGATTTGTCTTTACCTAGAGGTGGAAGGTTCTCCTCTGGTCATTCTAGTCATCAAACCGGGTTAGATATCGATATCTGGTTAAGACTTGCTGACCAACCGCTTTCTTATAACGAATTACAACTTCCTAAACCCATGAGTGTGGTGGATTTAAAAGGTGATTCCATACTTAATCATCGCTGGGAAGAGCGGCACTTTAAGCTAATTCGGTACGCTTCAAAAAGTAAGGATGTTGCACGAATTTTTGTACATCCTGTTATTAAGGAGCAACTTTGCTTGCAAGAAAACGGCAAAGATCGTTCTTGGTTACGTAAAGTACGTCCATGGTGGGGGCATCATTACCACTTTCACGTCAGGTTATCTTGTCCTGATTCGAGCGACTATTGTGTTGATCAAGCACCACCTCCAGTAGGTGATGGTTGCGGTGCTGAGCTTGCAAGTTGGGCCCCGAAAGCAAAACCTACTGATCCCCCTCAACGGGTAAAAACAACCTCTAAGCCCAAACGAAAAAAAGTCGTTCCACCTCAATGCTTGCCGCTTATCAATCCTAATTAGTGTTACTCTTCAGGTTTATCTGTACTTGGTGATCTCTTTTATGAAACTGGAGAAACATCATACTTTTGTCTACATTGAATAGTACCAATACAAAAACTAACCCAATCAGTTTTGGGGACATATTATAGAAATCTAAATTAAACAAAGAGTTGTAGTATGGGTAAGTTGTAACTTCTCTGTTTAGAAAAAGATCTTTCGTCACGATACTCTGGTTTCTTAGCAATATGTCTGTCAGTTGGCTAAAAAGCGATAACAACGCAGACAAGTGTGTAAGGCAGGGATATCCCCTTTTCCTGTTAGAAGAGTAAATCAAGGACAAAACCATGACTATGATTTGTGCAAAAGAATTTGCAGAGTGGTTAAGACACAGATTTAGCAGTGATACTAAAGGAGTCTCTTTGACTCGAGAGGATGTGAATCACCTGACTGGGCGTCAACGCCTTGATCCGGGTTTTGTTAATGATGTGCATTATGAGCTGATGCAATATGGGATGGCTTTCGTTACTGATACGAGCCGAGAAAACTTTTATTTAATACCTGTTTCTCAAGCGGAGAATTGGCGTGAGAGACTAGAGTATCATTTTGAAAAAGAGCTATTCTGCAATATTATCCCTATTGAAAAATCAGGTTGAGAAAAGGTTCAACTTTGATGTCAAAGTTGAACCTAATTGCTCTTATGCTAACCCTTGAATAATCACGAATTTTTCAAGCAACTGCTCTTCAGTTTCGACATGGTTCGGATCAGTGATTATGCATTTTGTAATTGGACACACTGACTGACAGGTCGGCTTTTCGTAATGCCCCTTACACTCTGTACATAGCGCTGGATCAATTTCGAAAATGCTCTCTCCCATACTGATTGCCCCATTGGGGCATTCGGGATCACACATGTCGCAGTTAATGCATTTATCAGTAATGAGCAAGGCCATGGTTACTTACCAGTCGGGTTACGGGTGTCCTGCCCTGAGTTTAGATTACGCATTAATAGGCCATATTCTAAATCTAGCTCTGCTGGTACTGGAATGAATACAAAGTGACCGTTTCCTTTCGCGTCTTCAATAGACTCTGATTTGCGGTTTTCCATTGCCTCTAGCGTGAAAACAATATTGCCTTTTGGCGTCATTAGTTCAAGGCTATCACCGACAAGAAACTTATTTTTTACTTCTACTTCAGCCATGTCACCACGACGTTTGCCAGTGAATTCACCAACAAACTGTTGAGCATCAGAGACTGAGTAACCGTAATCGTAGTTTTGGTAAGTATCGTGTGTATGACGGCGTAGGAAGCCTTCAGTGTAGCCACGGTGAGCTAGGCTTTCTAGTGTACCCATTAGGCTTTCATCGAATGGTCGACCTGCTACTGCATCATCAATTGCTTTACGATAAACTTGAGCGGTACGTGCGCAGTAGTAGAACGATTTAGTACGACCTTCAATTTTCAATGAGTGAACACCCATCTTAGTTAAGCGTTCAACGTGCTGAACCGCTCGTAGGTCTTTAGAGTTCATGATGTAAGTACCATGCTCATCTTCGTAAGCCGCCATTTTTTCTTCTGGACGGTGCGCTTCAGAAAGCAGAACGACTTCATCTGTTGGTTTGCCGCGACCAATTGTGGTTTCAGGACGCTCGTCTTGTACTTCGACAGGCTGTGCTTCCGTCGGGTCGAATTTCTCTACGATGTCACCAGCGTCGTTTTCTTTACCCTCTTCAACTTTGTATTCCCAGCGGCATGCGTTAGTGCAAGTGCCTTGGTTAGGGTCACGTTTGTTGATATAGCCAGAAAGTAGGCAACGACCAGAGTAAGCCATGCATAATGCACCGTGAACGAATACTTCAAGCTCAGTTTCAGGGCAATGCTCACGAATTTCTTCGATTTCTTCTAGAGACAGCTCGCGAGAAACGATCACACGTTCCACGCCATTCGCTGCCCAGAACTTAACGGTCGCCCAGTTTACAGCGTTTGCTTGTACAGAAAGGTGAATTGGCATTTCTGGGAAAGCTTCACGAACCATCATAATTAGGCCTGGATCTGACATGATCAATGCGTCAGGACCCATCTCTACGATTGGCTTAAGATCACGGATGAAGGTTTTTAGCTTCGAGTTGTGTGGTTGAATGTTACATACCACATAAAGCTTTTTGCCTAGGGCGTGGGCTTCATCGATACCGATTTTTAGGTTCTCGTGGTTAAACTCGTTGTTACGTACGCGAAGGCTGTAGCGAGGTTGGCCAGCGTAAACTGCATCTGCCCCGTAGGCGAATGCGTAACGCATGTTTTTCAGGCTGCCCGCTGGAGATAGTAGCTCAGGCACGAATGCTTTCTCAGTTGTCATTGCTCAATTCTCTTTTATCTGATCACAAGTCAGGCCAATTCCACCTAATGGAAATGGGGCGCAAATTTTACGTCAAAATGTGAACTGTGACTAGGGTAATTGTGCTTCAGATAGAAAAAAAGCCCTCAAAAAAAGTGAGGGCGTTATGGTTAACCTTTATACAAAATTAAGCGTTAGGATTCGGTAAGCCGCCTAGCGCATCGTATAGGTTGGGAAGGAAAGCACTGAACTCTCCACACATTAGAGAGAAGTCTGCATCAAATCGAGCTGCTTGATCTTCACGTGGAATATCATCGTTTTGATCTTTCAATTCATCAGAGAATTTTAGACGTTTGATGCCCGCATCTTCCGTCATAATGAACTCAATACGATCTTGCCAATTAAGCGCAAGTTTCGTCACGACTTTATCCGCAGCGATGTGGTTGCGGATTTCATCAGTGGTTAGCTCTTGCTTCTTACAGCGAATCACACCACCTTCTTCAAGTACGGATTTTAGCTCAGCTTCGTCCATCATGCTGATACCTTGAGGTGTGTCACCGCTTTTCACCCACTCGGTTAGCGTAGTTTCAATCGCCACTTCTGGAATAGCAGGAACAACAGGTAGACTACCCATGGTTTTACGAAGCAATGCTAATACATCTTCTGCTTTTTTATAGCTGCTTGCATCAACAAGGATAAAACCTTCTTTTGGCATGATGAGCACGTGAGTGTGGCTGCTGCGGCTGAATGCGCGCGGCAGTAAATCCATTACGATGTCATCTTTCAGGTTGTCTTTCTCTTTCTTCTTCAGAGGACGACCTTCTTGCGCTTCCATTGCTTCTACTTTTGCATTCAATGATTCTTTGATCACAGAGGCAGGTAGCATTTTCTCTTCTTTCTTGGCGCAAATCAGAATGCGGTTTTCTGACACGTGAGTCATCATATCGCCATGTCTACCCATTGCACTGACCCAGCCAAATTTCTGTTTGTCTTGACTGCCACACGGGGTGAATCGGAATTCAGACAGCTGAGTTTCTAGTTGTTCGGCGTTAAAAGTAACCTCGCGGTTAACGCGGTATACCAGACAGTTTTTAAACCACATAAATCTTCTCTAGGCTTGATGACAAGGGACTAATCATAGGGAATTTTTGTGCTGATGTCTTAATAGAAATGAAAAATATCCGAATGAACCTCAAAAGAAAGTTATATGAAAATTTGTTTTCAAAGGTCACAAAAGTGTCATAATTGGTAGTGATAATGCTTATGCAAAGAGAGGCGCTTTGTCTCTTAAATTCATTAGCTCAACGAACATAAGGTTACTCAATTATGTCTAGAAGGATTCTGGTTGTTGAAGACGAAGCTCCTATTCGCGAAATGCTGTGCTTCGTACTTGAGCAGAAAGGTTACCAAGCGGTAGAAGCGGAAGATTACGATACTGCAGTAACCAAACTGGCTGAACCCTTCCCTGATTTAGTTTTACTGGATTGGATGTTACCAGGCGGTAGTGGCATTAACTTCATCAAACATATGAAGCGAGAGGAATTAACGCGCAACATTCCAGTTGTGATGCTTACCGCTCGTGGTGAAGAAGAAGATAAAGTGCGCGGTTTAGAAGTCGGTGCGGATGACTACATTACTAAGCCATTCTCTCCTAAAGAGTTGGTTGCACGCCTAAAAGCGGTGATTCGTCGCGTTACCCCTACTGCACTAGAAGATGTAATTGATGTACAGGGATTGAAGCTTGACCCTGTATCGCACCGTGTTACGGCTAATGATGCGCCATTAGACATGGGTCCAACAGAATTTAAGATGCTTCATTTTTTCATGACGCATCAAGAACGCGTATACAGCCGTGAGCAGCTATTAAACAATGTTTGGGGCACTAACGTGTATGTCGAAGACCGTACGGTCGATGTTCACATTCGCCGCCTGCGTAAAGCATTGGAAGCTGCAGGGCATGATAAGCTGATCCAAACTGTTCGTGGTGCTGGATACCGCTTCTCGACGAAGGCATAAATTAACACGCAGCTTATCGGTACCATTTCTGGAGTTATGAGTGGTTGAAAGATTAACGTGGAAAAAGCTGGCCTGGGAGCTGGCTTTTTTTTACACCCCATGGGTGATAGTAGGTTGGATATTCGGTTATATGCCGTGGTTGCTTTTGGCTGCTACGGCATTGCAGCTTGTGTGGCATTTGCATAACCAAGTACGTTTATCTTCTTGGTTATGGGATGAAAAACGCCTCACGCCACCATCTGGTAGTGGTAACTGGGAATCTTTGTTCAATGGGTTGTATCGCTTACAACAGCGCCAACGCCGTAAACGAAAAGAGCTTACTAATCTTATTCGTCGATTCCGAAATGGTGCAGAATCGCTACCCGATGCCGTAGTGGTATTCCGTGCTGAAGGTAATATTGTTTGGTGCAACAAGCTGGCTCAGCACTTACTGGGCTTCCATTGGCCAGAAGATTCAGGTCAACCTATCTCCAATCTCATTCGTACACCTGATTTTATCAAGTACCTCAACAAGAAAGACTTCTCAGAGCCATTAGAAATGCGTTCACCACTCAACGTCGAACGCATGCTGGAATTGCGTATCGTACCGTATACCGAGGGTGAGCACTTGATGGTAGTGCGTGATGTGAGCCAATTAAAACAACTTGAGGGAATGCGTCGCAACTTCTTTGCCAACGTATCTCATGAACTGCGTACACCAATGACGGTGCTACAAGGTTATTTGGAGATGACAGAAGACCCTGATATGGTCGTGGGTCCAATGTGGAGCAAAGCTCATGGTGTCATGACGGAGCAGCTCAACCGCATGAACAGTTTGGTGAACCAACTACTGACACTATCTAAAATTGAAGCGGCACCTATGCATGAACTTGAGGAAGTCGTGAATGTGCCTGCGATGCTTGAAGTGTTAGAAAAAGAGGCAGTTAGCCTTAGTGGGGACAATCAACATAAATTGAAATTTGATGTTGATGCTAGCCTACGCGTGTTGGGCGATGATGACCAGTTACGTAGTGCTATCTCTAACCTCGTTTATAATGCCGTCAAATACACGCCGCCTGGTGCAAACATTAATGTTCGCTGGTTCCAGACCTCTCAAGGCGCATGCTTAGAGGTGGAAGATAGTGGTGATGGTATTGAACCTCAGCACCTACACCGACTTACCGAGCGTTTTTATCGAGTGGATAAAGCAAGATCACGTGATACTGGTGGAAGTGGTTTAGGGCTAGCCATTGTAAAACACGCGCTGAGTCACCATGACTCTCATTTAGAAATTCACAGTGAAGTAGGTGTGGGCAGTAAGTTTTCTTTCGTATTGCCTGAGCGTTTGGTGGTGAAATAATGGCTTTACGATTGGCAAAAACATTCAGTTTATTCGCGCTTGTTTGTTCTTTTATTGCTGCCGCTCAAGATAAACCATTGCCGACTTATCATAAAACGACGGGGATTGTCGGGAACTTGCTCTCTGTTGGCTCCGATACACTTGCGGGTATGACAACGCTTTGGGTTGAAGAGTTTAAATCCATTTACCCGAATATTAATGCGCAAGTCCAAGCATCTGGCTCTTCTACTGCCCCCCCAGCATTGACCGAACAAACAGCTCAGTTTGGTCCCATGAGCCGCCCTATGCGTTTAAGAGAGGTTGAAGCGTTTGAACGTGAACATGGCTACAAGCCAACTGCGCTCAGGGTCGCCATCGATGCAATCGGTATTTTTGTTCATCAAGATAATCCAATTCAAGGGCTTAACTTTAGTCAGTTAGATGCTTTGTTTTCTGCCACGCTGCGCTGTGGTGAAAGTCAATTTGTCACAAACTGGCAGCAACTCGGTCTTGAATCACAGTGGGCAAAGCGAAACGTCCAGTTGTTTGGTCGTAACTCCGTTTCTGGAACTTACGGTTACTTCAAAAGCAATGCCTTGTGTGGCGGCGATTTCAAGACCCGAGTTAACGAGCAGCCAGGCTCCGCGTCAGTTGTGCAAGCTGTAGCGTCAACCATCAGTGGAATTGGTTATTCCGGTGTCGGTTATCGAGTGGCAGGCGTGCGCTTAGTCCCTGTGGCTAAAATGGGAAATGACTACGTGACTCCAACGCGAGAACATATTGTTAGTGGTAAGTACCCACTATCACGTTACTTATATGTTTACGTGAATAAGCACCCTGATTACCCATTAACACCAATTGAAGCTGAATTTATTCGCTTTATCTTTTCTGCTCAGGGACAAGCGTTGGTTGAGAAAGATGGTTATGTGCCCATTACGGCAGATTTTGCAGAAGAAGAGTTAAAAAAAGTCGGCCTGTAAGCCGACTTTTTATTTAGGTATGAAGAGTACGAGATCAGAAAGTGAGTGTCCACTTCGCGCTGTCCCAACGTTCTTGTTCTTCCTGTAAATCCGCGTGAAGTAATTTATTGTTTTCTAGCCATGCTTCATCTGTGCATGTGAGAATCCATTCGTCATTTTTGATAGATAAGGTGATATCAGGCAATGGATCTTCATTACGCTGCCCATTTAATACGATAGAAAGTCGTAATATTTTGATGAGGCTTATAACGTCACTCTGTTTATAGAGGTTGAAATCTGGTAGTTCTTGCAATTTGAGCGCTTTACGCTGGAAGCGAGCTAATGTTGCAAGCACTAATTGCTGCTCACGGTTGAAGCCTTGTAGGGTGGAGTGCAACAGAATATAAAAAGAGTGGCGATGGAAACTACGCAAGTTAATACTTAATCCGACTTCATGAAGCAACGCTGCCCACTCTAGTAAGTCAAATAACTCACTCTTTTTCTTAATGCCTAGTTCAGAGCGTACCTGACATAACATCTCACGTGCATGCCCCTTAACACGAGCGGCATGCTCTAAGTCGACCCGGTGCTTGTTGGCTAAATTTTCTGTGGTGCGCATGCGAATATCGGAGCGTGCAAAACGTTCTTCCATTTCGTACAACAGGCCTTCGCGTAGAGCACCATCGGAGAAAAACATCTGCTCAATGCGAAGCGCTTTGAAAATCGCGGACAAAATCGCTACGCCTGCTGCGAATACGGGTTTACGTTCTTCTGTTAGACCCGCCAGCTCAATATCTTCAATGGAATCAAATTTACACAGAGTTTCGATAAGTGTATCCAGTCGACTCGCTGTGATCAGGCCATCTTCAAAACCTAATCCTACTAGCACTTCTTGAATCGCCTTGATGGTTCCTGATGAGCCGAGAGCAATATCCCAGCCCTTTTTACGATATGTTGAAGCGATGGACTCGAGTTTTTGTTCGGCAGCTAACATCGCCTTGCTGAAGTTTTTTCCTGACAGTTTGCCGTTTTTAAAGTATTGCTCTGTAAAACTGACGCATCCCATCTGTTTACTGTTGAGAAGCTCAGGCTCAAATTCTTGTCCAATAATCATCTCGGTACTGCCGCCTCCGATATCGATGACTAGTTTGGAGTTGGATTCTACTTGAGTGTGCGCGACGCCTAAGTAAATCAGGCGGGCTTCTTCTTCTCCAGGGATAATTTCTATTGGGAAAGGCATCACTTCTTTCGCACGCTCGATGAAAAGGTGGGCATTTTTAGCGCGTCTTAGTGTGTGTGTGGCGGCGATACGTACATTTGACTCATCAAGCCCTTGCAGCCTCTCAGCGAACATGGCTAAGCATTCTAGCGCACGCTCCATTGCGGCGTGACTTAAGTTCAATTCACTGTCGAGTCCTGATGCTAAGCGAACACGTTGTTTATGACGACTAACCAGTTGTAGGTCACTGCCGACAACTTTGGCCACCACCATATGGAAACTGTTTGAGCCGAGGTCTATCGCGGCAATGTAGCGAGTATCTTGTTCAAGTATTTGAGGCATCTGAATTTTGTTTTCTAGTTTGCTTTTCTATATTTTTAAGATAGTCATAGATAGCGATTTGAGAGCGAACTTTTTTGCGATTACCTCGTGGTACGTAAGCGTTACTCATTTCTTTATCTATTAAACGAGCCTTTACTGTATCGGTAAAATGGATATTCGTTATATCAATAATTCTCTGTTTCAAACGTGGATCACGGACTGGTACTGCTACCTCGATACGGTGATCAATATTTCTTGTCATCCAGTCTGCGGAGGAGATATAAACTTGCGGATCGCCATCATTGTGGGTGATCACCACGCGAGGGTGCTCAAGAAAGCGGTCAACAATACTGATGATGCGAATATTGTCGCTGATCCCCTCAATGCCCGGTACTAATGAGCACATGCCTCGAATGATCATGTTTATTTTTACACCGGAAGTACTTGCTCCATAAAGCTTATTGACGATGCCTTTATCGACTAGGTTATTGACCTTGATCGTAAGAGCGGCTTTTTTCCCTAGCTTGGCATTCGCAATTTCATTATCGATTAAGCGGTAGATTTGGGTTCGAGAATTACGAGGAGATACCATAAGGTGATTGAACTTCACTGGTCGGTATGGATTCTCAATGTAACCGAAGACATTACGGACTTCATTAGTGATTTCTTGATCTGCCGTAAGCAGGGAGAAGTCGGTATAAATTCGTGCCGTCTTCTCATGGAAGTTGCCTGTGCCGATGTGTGCGTAGCGAATAATTTCTTCACCTTCACGGCGGCTAATCATCAGTAGCTTTGAGTGAATCTTAAGACCAGGCGCACCAAAGATGACGTGCACACCCGCTTCGGTTAATACTTTTGACCATTCGATATTGGCTTCTTCATCAAAGCGAGCTTGCAGTTCGACGACCACAGTGACATTTTTTCCGTTGTGCACCGCATCAATTAAAGAGTTCATCAAGCGAGAATCTTTCGCGACGCGATAAATGTTAATCTTGATACTAAGTACTTTGGGATCGAAGGAGGCTTGGCGCACTAACTCACTAATGTGGTCAAAAGTGTGGTAGGGATAATAGAGCAGAATATCTTTCGCTTTAATCGCGTCAAAGCTGTTGGCATAACCTTCGAAATCGGCACATTTCATTGGCGGGAGAGGTTTATTTTCAAGATATTCTCGTCCAACATTTGGAAAGCCGATGAAGTCTTTAAAGTTGTGATAGCGTCCGCCGGGGATAAGGTTATCGTAGTTAGAGATATTAAGTTTGTTACACAGAAACTCTAACATTTGAGGCGGCATATCGCGTTCGTAGACGAAGCGAACGGGCTTTGCTGTCAGTCGCTGATTGACACCCTCTGACATTTGTTCAAGCAAGCTGTACTCGATTTCATTGCGTAAATCGTATTCAGCGTCACGCGTCATTTTCATCGCATAGCCGCTAAGCTCATCATAATCAAAAAAGCCTTTGAACAGCTCGTCCAAACAGTGGCGGATAATATTATCAAGTAAGATGATGGTTTTTCGGCGCTTTCCTTTCTGTTCTGGTACCATCACAAAGCGGGGAAGGTGATCGGTCGGAATTTCGATCAGAGCGTACTGGTAATGTTCTTCTTTACGCAGTTCTACGGCGATGTAAGCGTACTCGTCTTTGAGAAATTGCAGAACATCGATCTCGTCTTTCATTAGGAGGGGAGTGATATGCGGCATTACCTCTCTACGGAAGTATTTTGCGATCCACTTTTGTTGCGATTCATCCAGTTGTTGTTCGTTGACCAAGAAAATGCGACGTCGTGCCATTTCTCGAATCAATTCGCTGTAAAGCTCATCAAATTGTTCGTTAAGCTTTAGTGCTTTCGACTGCATTTTGGTTAACAGTCGTTTAGGGCTATCACTGCCACCGCGCTCTTGGCTGATTAGGATTCTGCGCTTCACGTCCGCAAAGCGTACTTTGTAAAATTCATCTAAATTGTTGGAAAAGATCCCAAGAAAGCGAATACGTTCGATCAAAGGGACGGTTTTATCGGCAGCTTCTTGTAATACTCGTTCGTTGAAAGACAACCAACTCAGTTCTTTTTCTATATATAGTTTTTCTGCGCTCATAACCTTACCTAGCCAAAAGTGAAGTAATACGTACTCATCTTGGAAAAATGGATGAGTGAGAACATTATGAGATTTTCATTACAGATTTATTTCATACCACGCATTGCATAAGAGTTGTATTCTTTTCAGGTGTTTAATGTGATCTGTAATATAATTGTCATCTTAACGACATATTCTAGTACTAAGTCAAAAAAGGTAGAGATTTAAATGGCACAAGCCGAGTTTTCATTGCAGGAAAAAGATAAGAAACGACTGATAAAAGATCGTTTAGTTCGACTTGCAGTGACATCCGGTGGTGTCGGCGTACTCGCGGCGCTTATTTTGATCTTTGTCTACCTCGCTATGGTGATCATTCCGCTTTTTTCTGATGCGGAGATCAAAACCAACCAAGCCATTCGAGCTACTCATATTGAAACACCACTTGCGATTTCAGTGGATGATTACGCTCAGCTCGCGTTCGTTCTAACCCAAAGTGGTGAGATTCAATATTTGTCGATGGACGATCCTACGAAACCTGCGGTGTATACACAGCAAATCGTCCAGAAACCCGTCGCTTTCTCTCAATCTGCTCCTGGGCTAGGTTGGTATGGATTTGTTGATGGGCAGGGTAAAGCGAACCTTTTCAAGCCAGAATTTAATGCCACATTGAGAGAAAATACACGTCCTCCGGAAGTGATTGAGCTAGACACCAGCATGGATCTGACGCTGAGTATGCCTCAAGAACCTGTGACTCAGTTTGTATTTGCAGCTTCGACGCCCTTACCAACGGTTGTTTGGCAGACGCAAAGCGGTGAAGTGAAAGCTCGCTGGCAAGTGGCTTCGTCTTTGGGTACGTCTCCTACAACGATCGATTTTACGTTCTCTTCAGGCTTTAATACGCCTCAGCAAATGTTGTTGACACCTGACGGTGAAACGCTTTATTTGCGCGATGGCTCTGAGTTGATAGTGTTAAAGAAAACCGCACGTAAATTTGCTGTACGAGAGGTGGTCGATCTCACTCAAGGTGATAAGAAGCATTCCGTTCGTACGATAGACTTATTGGCTGGTGCTTACTCGCTTTTGGTGACGCACAACGATGGTCGGGTGTCGCAATGGTTTGATACGCTGCAAGAAGAAAAACGCACGTTAACGCATATTCGTGATTTTAAATTGGCATCAGAGCTTAAGTATTTGTTGCCGGATTCTCATCGAAAAGGATTTTATAGCTTTTACACCAACGGCACGTTGCAAAGCCATTATACAACCAGTGAAAAACTGGTGTTGTTTAAGCGTGCGTACAATCAAGCGCCCGCAATCGCAGCAATGTCTAACAATGAACGCTACTTAATCACTTGGCAAAATAATGCGTTAAATGTTGCGGAAGTGGACAATGCCTATCCGGAAATTTCATTGTCTTCATTATGGCAAGAAGTGTGGTACGAAGGGTATCCTGAGCCTGAATTTGTGTGGCAATCGACTTCGGCGAGCGATAACTTTGAGGCTAAGTTCAGCCTAGTACCTATTGCGTTTGGAACGATAAAAGCGGCGATGTTTGCGATGCTGTTTTCAGTACCGCTCGCAGTGCTAGGTGCTATTTATACGGCTTACTTTATGTCGCCACGCATGCGTCGTGTAGTAAAACCGTCGATTGAGCTAATGGAAGCACTGCCGACGGTGATCATAGGTTTCCTCGCGGGATTGTGGTTCGCGCCTATTGTCGAAGATCACCTGATTACGATCGTCGTTATGCTGTTTGTTTTGCCCTTGAGCACCATGATTATGGGCGGGCTATGGGCATTAATACCGCAACCTTTGCGGAATCGTCTGCCCAATGGTTGGCATGCTTTAGTGCTCATGCCTGTCATATTGGTACTGATTGTGCTTGGAGTGTGGATTTCGCCTACGATTGAGCAGGCGTTCTTTGGTGGCGATATGCGCTTATTCTTAACCGAGCATGGTATTGGTTACGATCAACGCAATGCATTGGTGGTGGGGTTAGCGATGGGGTTTGCTGTTATCCCGACGATTTTTACCATTGCCGAAGATGCCATTTTCTCTGTACCGAAGCATTTATCGGATGGCTCTTTGGCATTAGGGGCCACGCCTTGGCAAACTTTAATCTATGTTGTCTTGCTTACTGCAAGTCCAGGTATTTTTTCTGCCATTATGATGGGCCTGGGACGCGCTGTTGGCGAAACCATGATTGTGTTAATGGCAACGGGCAATACGCCATTAATGGATTGGAATATTTTGGAAGGATTGCGCAGCTTATCGGCAACCATTGCGGTGGAATTGCCAGAGTCAGAGGTTGGCAGTTCGCATTATCGTTTGTTGTTCCTCGCTGCGTTGATTTTGTTTGTCTTCACCTTTGCGGTGAACGCGCTGGCAGAGTTGGTACGTCAAAGATTGAGAGATAAATACCGTGCGTTGTAGTTTAGATCAGGAAAAAGAGCGAGTTACAGAATGTTAAATTGGATTCGTTCTGGCGCACCGTGGATATGGCTAACAGGCGGTGCGGTCAGCATCAGTCTGTTGTCGGTGTTAGGGTTATTGCTCCTCATTGGTTGGAAAGGATTAACCTATTTCTGGCCTGCGCCATTGTATCAATGGAACGTAACGTCGTTGACTCCTGTACAAGGCGAAGTGCTACATGAAAATACTATTCTGATTGGTCAAGTGTATGAGCGCAGCTTTGTACCGAAGAGTTATTTGCCTGAAAGCGCAGCACAACAGTTAGAAGACGATGAAGATTTTGCCACTCGACTCAGTATCAAAATCGCTAACCGAGAGTTGTATCCCGCCGATTTTATCTCCGTATTGCAAATGCAGTTGGATGAGCCCACGACGCCAAAAGAGTGGGCGGTGATAGAGCGCAGTAGCGGTGGTTATTTCTTTGGTAAGCTGGTGGCGTTTCAAGATGGCGATAATATATACACCAGTGATATTCAATCGATACTAAATAAAAAGCTTGATGATGCAGAAACTCTGCGCCATGAGATTGATTCTTTGGTGGTCGATCAGCTTAAAGAGCTTGGTTGGAAGCTAGAGCAGTTGCGATTAGAAAAGCGCAAGCATGAATTGAATGACACGCTGACAGAAAGCTTCTTAAAGGAAAATCAGACGAAAAAAGAGCAGATAGAAAAAGCGCTTGCGACGTTAGATTTGCAACTTGATGGTTTACGACTTCAGCTCTCTGACTATGCCTTGATTGCCGAGGATATGACGGGGTCACAAGTATCGATTCCGCTCGAAGATATTTTGGACTACTGGTATCCAAACCAAATGTCACTGCCTGATAAAGTCATGCATTGGGGAAAACAGGTTTGGAAGTTTTTATCTGAAGATCCAAGAGAGTCTAACTCCGAAGGAGGCGTGTTCCCTGCGATATTTGGTACGGTTTTCTTAGTACTCATCATGTCGATCATTGTGATGCCACTCGGGGTGATCGCCGCTATCTATCTACATGAATACGCTAAGAATAACGCTCTAACCAGAGTTATTCGTATTGCGGTTATAAACCTAGCGGGTGTTCCATCGATTGTTTATGGCGTGTTTGGTTTAGGCTTCTTCGTTTATACGATTGGTGCCTCTATCGACAACGTATTCTATGCGGAGAAGCTACCGGCACCAACCTTTGGTACGCCGGGTTTGTTATGGTCTGCACTAACTCTTGCCGTGCTGACGCTTCCAGTTGTGATTGTGACGACGGAAGAAGGTTTAACTCGTATTCCGAGTTCAGTACGACATGGCTCTCTGGCACTTGGTGCAACTCAGTTCGAAACGCTATGGCGCGTGGTTTTGCCTATGGCGACGCCAGCTATTATCACAGGTTTGATCCTTGCGATTGCGCGTGCAGCTGGCGAAGTAGCGCCACTGATGCTGGTGGGGGTCGTGAAATTGGCATCCAGTTTACCGGTTGACGGACAATTCCCTTATGTGCATTTGGATAGAAAGTTCATGCATTTAGGTTTTCACATTTACGATGTTGGCTTTCAAACCTCCAACATCGAAGCGGCGCGACCATTAGTTTATGCCACCTCTTTCTTACTCGTGACAGTGATTGTCGGGCTAAACTTAACAGCAATCAGTATTCGCAATAATTTACGAGAAAAATACAGAACGTTAGGACAAGATTAAGTATGTTTAATTTTGATAGTACATTAGGTTATGAGCCACCATTGGACGTTCATAATTTAACGGATGAACAAACAGCCATCTCAATCGAGAACCTTAATCTGTTCTATGGTCAAACTCAGGCGCTGCATGATATTTCGATGCGAATTCCCAAAGGGCGAGTCACCGCTTTTATCGGTCCTTCAGGGTGTGGAAAGTCGACGTTATTACGTTGCATCAATCGCATGAACGACTTAGTGGAAGGATGTCGAGTCACAGGCAAAGTGCGTCTCCATGGAAAGAATGTTTATCATCCTAATGTCGATGTTGCGACACTTCGACGCCGAGTGGGGATGGTGTTTCAAAGACCCAATCCATTTCCTAAGTCTATTTATGAAAACGTAGTTTATGGCTTACGCTTACAAGGTGTAAAAAACAGCCGCAGTTTAGATGACGCAGTGGAGCGATCCTTGCGCTCGGCGGCGTTGTGGGATGAGGTAAAAGACCGCTTGCATGAGAACGCATTTGGCTTATCTGGGGGGCAGCAACAGCGCTTGGTCATTGCGCGCGCGGTGGCGATTGAGCCGGAAGTCCTGTTATTGGACGAGCCAACATCAGCGTTGGATCCAATCTCAACTTTAACTATTGAAGAGCTTATCAATGAGCTGAAGACTCAATATACTGTCGTTATCGTTACCCATAACATGCAACAAGCGGCGCGAGTGAGTGATCATACTGCATTCATTCATATGGGTAAGTTAATTGAATACTCTGACGCGGACTCGATCTTCACCTCGCCAATGAAGAAGCAGACCGAAGATTACATTACGGGTCGCTACGGTTAAGTCGCGACTCTATACGGAATAAGGAACATCATGCACTTTGGACGTCATATTTCAGGACAGTTTAACGTAGAGCTAGAATCGATTCGTACTCATGTATTAACCATGGGGGGCTTGGTAGAACAGCAGCTTTCGTATGCTATTCAAGCCTTGCATAAAGAAGACATCGAACTGGCGCGTAAGGTTGTGCGTGACGATCATAAAGTGAATGCGATGGAAGTCTCGATCGATGACGCTTGTACACGCATTATTGCTAAGCGTCAGCCAACGGCAAAAGACTTGCGCTTAATTATGGCTATCATCAAAACGATCACTGATTTAGAACGTATCGGTGACGTGGCGACACGTATTGCTTACGTTGCCATTGAAAGCCCATCATCAAAAGAACGACAATTCCAAGTGTCGTTAGAGCCTCTCTGCCGTCAGGCAATTAATATGCTGCATCAGGTTTTAGACGCGTTTGCCCGTATGGATGTAGAAGCGGCAGCAGAGGTGCACAAACAAGATGACAAACTAGACGCCGAGTATGAAGCGGTGATTCGTCAGTTGATGACTTACATGATGGAAGATCCAAAAAATATCCCTAATATTCTGCAAGTGATGTGGTCTGCACGCGCGATTGAACGCGTGGGGGACCGCTGCCAGAACATCTGTGAATACATTATTTACTTTGTGAAAGGGAAAGATGTACGCCACCTAGGTGATCAAAGTATTGATGACGTACTGAAGTAACTGACTTCAACAAATAGACCAGCTTTTAGGCTGGCCTATTTATTAGAGAGAAGGAAAGCACGTCAATATTTATCAGGAACGAAGGTCTGATCATCAATGGGCGCTCTGACGTAACCTTCTTTATTGAGTTCAGGTAATTCGATGGGTGAGTACTCAAGTGCTTTGTAGTCAATCTGGCTTAGTAAATGACTGATACAGTTCAAGCGCGCTTTCTTTTTGTCATCAGAAGGGACGACCCACCAAGGGCAGTTTTTCGTGTCTGTATAGGCAAACATCTTATCTTTTGCTTCCGAATACTCCGCCCAGCGATGACGTGACTCCAAATCCATGGGGCTGAATTTCCAACGTTTGATCGGCGTATTAATTCGACCTAGAAAACGTTTTTCCTGCTCTTCGTCTGAAACCGAAAACCAATACTTAATCAGAATAATCCCAGAGCGTTGCAACATTCTCTCGAATTCAGGGCAAGAGCGTAAAAACTCCTCGTATTCGTCTGGAGTACAGAACCCCATGACTTTTTCGACACCTGCTCGGTTATACCAACTTCGGTCAAATAAAACGATTTCACCAGCAGATGGTAAATGAGCGACGTAACGTTGGAAGTACCATTGCGTTTTTTCTTTTTCGGTCGGTGCAGGCAGAGCCACTACGCGACAAACACGCGGGTTTAGCTTTTCTGTAATTCGCTTTATCACTCCGCCTTTGCCCGCAGCATCACGTCCTTCAAACAGAACCACCACTTTTAACCCTTTGTGTTTGACCCACTCTTGAAGTTTTACGAGCTCAACTTGAAGGTTTTTGAGCTCCTTTTCGTATTCCTTTTTCTTCAATTTAGACATACACATTTCCTCACTCCTTGATAAACAATATGTTAGCACTCAAAAGCTATGCGCGTGAGGTTACGGTGGTCTATTTGAGAGCTGCTACGACATCGGTAATGGCTTGTGTACTTGTGATGGGGATTAAAAAATCATCGACATCGGATGCGCCCATTTTGCTTTGTTCAGCAACAAAGGTCATTTGGCTAGGGCGTGTGGTTTTGCCTGACAGATGGATTTCAGGAACTTGAGTGTCTTCTACTAGCTCACGTACGTTACTCGCATTAACGCCAGCACCCGCCATGATTGCTATGCGTCCTTGGGCTTGCTTAACCAAAGCTCTAAGCACATCGATCCCTTGTGGTGCTGAAGGCGCAAGACCGGAGGTTAAAATACGTTCACAACCTAAGCTGATCACTTCTTCCAAAGCTTTTTCAGCGTCACGACACTGGTCAAAGGCACGATGGAAGGTCACGCCTAAGCCAAGCGCTTGAGCAAATTCACACAGCGTAGCCGCGTAAGGCATATGAATATCACCGTCTTGAGTGAGCACGCCGAACACGGCACCGCTCAAGCCTGATTGGTGAACCGCTTCAATATCCCAACGCATCATTTCGATCTCTTCTGCATTGTAGAAGAAGTCACCTTGGCGTGGGCGGATCATGGCATAAACTGGAACACTAGAAAGCTTAGCCGCTTGCTGCATAAAGCCATAACTGGGTGTTAGTCCGCCTAAAGCCAAAGAGGAGCAAAGTTCAATCCGAGTGGCGCCGCCAGCAATGGCGTAGTGCAGAGATTCAATATTATCAATACAGACTTCTAGGTGAGTAACCACGTTCATTCATCCTGCTAACGTTACAAATAAGTGTTGTGGCTAAGATATTAACAGGGCCAGTAAGCAGAATCTGTATGGAGGGGATGATAAATAGAGGTAAAGTTTACGCTAAAGCGTTACCTCATTTTGGCGGTTTATCTGAAGGAAAAAGAAAGCCCAGAGCAGAGGCTCTGGGCTTTGATAGGACTTTACTTAGACTGATTGGCGTTTGCGGTTTTCCGCATTAGCTTATTGCTTTATATACATCCAACCATCACACCCGTTGAGCTAGGGTGAAGGTCTATTATTTTTTGCCTAGGTCAGCTGCGTGCTCAGATAGGAACGCTGCAACACCTTTTGGAGATGCGTCCATACCTGCTTTACCTTCTTCCCATTGTGCAGGACATACTTCGCCGTGCTTCTGGTGGAAGTTAAGAGCGTCAACCATGCGTAGCATTTCGTCGATGTTACGGCCTAGTGGTAGGTCGTTAACTACTTGGTGACGTACAACGCCTTCTTCGTCGATTAGGAAAGAACCACGGAAAGCAACGCCTGCTTCTGGGTGCTCAACGTCGTAAGCTTTACAGATTTCGTGCTTAACGTCAGCAACTAGTGGGTACTTAACTTGACCGATACCGCCATCTTCGATAGCAGTGTTACGCCATGCGTTGTGAGAGAACTGAGAATCGATAGAAACACCGATTACTTCAACACCTTTAGCTTGGAAGTCAGCTAGACGGTTGTCGAATGCGATTAGCTCAGATGGGCAAACGAAAGTGAAATCTAGTGGGTAGAAGAATACTACTGCTTTCTTACCTTTAGTGAACTCTGCAAAGTTGAAGTTTTCAACGATTTCACCGTTACCTAGAACAGCTGCTGCAGTAAAATCAGGGGCTTGACGACCTACTAGTACCATTTTTTTGCTCCTAAAAAGTATGGTTAGCTCCAAACCGAATTCAGTTGTGTCGGTTTGGTTCGTGTTTGTACGAGACAAACTATAGTACAGATTGTAGTATTGAAAAAAGCGAAATAAATAGATTGAGTTAATCGAAAAAAACGATAATAACAAAACTCTTAACTCGATCACTGGAACGGCGGTAGATACAAATACAATTATGAATAAATGGCCCAGTTTGAAGCAGTTACACTATTTAGTCACACTGCATGAAACAAGACATTTTAGTGACGCTGCAGAGCGTTGTTTTGTCAGTCAGTCGACTTTAAGTAAGGGTATTCAAAACTTAGAGGAGTTGATTGGCTGTCCATTATATGAAAAGAAAGACAAGAAAAGTCCACTGGTTTTTACCCAAACAGGAGAAATGGTAGTAAAGCAGGGGCGAGAGCTGTTAGCAAAAGGGCAAGATTTGGTCGAGCTTGGACGTATGTGCCAAGGCGACGATATGCAAGGCCAGCTAAAAGTAGGATGCATACCAACAATTGCTCCGTTTTTACTGTGTGATTTGGTACAAGAGGTGAACTACCGTTTTCCACAACTGAATCTTTTATTAAGAGAAGACACGACGACAAACTTACTTCAAGCGCTCAGACATGGTGAGCTGGATGTGCTTATTTTAGCGTTACCAGTCGAAATTGATGGGATGGAAAGCCGAGTAGTGGGTAAGGATCCGTTTCGAATGGTTATAAGCGCTAATCAAGCCCAATCGGTCCCTGTGCCGATTCGTTACGCGGATTTACCTGACGAATCCGTCTTTCTACTAGAGAAAGAACATTGCTTAACGGAACATGCGGTATCAGCGTGTAAATTAACAGACAAAGAAAAAATCAATCCGTTTACGGCAACCAGCCTCCATACACTGGTGCAAATGGTTGCGAATGGTTTGGGAACAACGTTCATTCCTCAAATGGCTATCGACCATGGCTTGCTGCATAACCAGAATTTAGTCGTGATCGATCCTCCTGGTAAACAAGCTTATCGCGAAATCGGCTTAGTTTGGCGTCCGAGCTCGTCAAGAACGAAAACATTTAATCAACTTGCAGAAGTCGTTTCAGAGCTGCTTTAGCTATTAGTATTAGCCCTTACTTCTCCATTATTTATCTAAAAGCGCACTGGAAACAGTGCGCTTTCTAGTATTTTATTCTGCTGGTAAACTTTGACTTGTAAAATTTTACAGCTCTTCTTTGATGAAGCTTTCATAAAATAGTGAAATTTCACAATGTTAATTTTACACAAAGCCCTGCATACCTTGTTTGACTCCTGTTTAAATCCATCTCTTCAGCCCTTGTGAATACAAGGTGTTTGTTTACCTGTCAATATTCATACGCTTGTTTGAAATTATAAAGCGACTTTAAATTTAATGTAATTTTATTACGTAATAACTTACAAAATAAGGCGCTTGATAGATGGTTTTTACCTTGCGGAATAAAACTTTGAATTTTCTGTTTTGTTTATATTAGGGGTTTCACTAAACCCTTTGTTGATATAGCTTATTTAAAGGCGATACGACTTATGTCTAGATTGAAAATACACGTAGCATTACGCAATCTATCGACATGGCTAGACGAGTTGAACACAAAGTTAAAGGATGTAATTTGTTGTTCATAACTTACAAATGTAGCTTTACGCTGACTACCCAAGATTGATAAAGCACGTTAAGGATGAATGATTATGCTTGCTCAGACAGAACAAAAAACACAACAACTAAAGCAAACCCAAGGCATGCTTGAGGTGAATGGAGTCGTTGCTCCAGAACATCAAGCAATTTTCCCTGTTGAAGCCCAAACCTTTTTATCTCTACTGTGTGAAAAATTTGCCGGACGTGTTGAAGAGTTGCTGGAAGCAAGAGAAGAGAAGCAAGCACGTATTGATGCTGGTGAGCTACCAGATTTTCTACCAGAGACACAAGACATCCGTGAAGGAAGTTGGAAGATCCTAGGAATCCCACAAGATCTGCAAGATCGCCGTGTGGAGATTACCGGACCAACTGACCGCAAGATGGTGATTAACGCACTGAATGCGAATGTAAAAGTGTTCATGGCAGACTTCGAAGATTCAATGTCTCCTGCATGGAGTAAAGTGCTGGATGGTCAAATTAACTTGCGCGATGCTGTTAATGGCACCATCAGTTACACCAATCCTGGCAATGGCAAACATTATCAGCTGGAAGATGACCCAGCGGTGTTGATCTGCCGTGTTCGCGGCCTTCATTTAAAAGAAAAACACGTTACGTGGCACGGTCAGATCATTCCAGGTGCACTATTCGATTTCGCTCTGTATTTCTATAACAACTACAAAGCGTTACTTCAAAAAGGCAGCGGCCCTTATTTCTACCTTCCAAAACTGCAATCGCATCACGAAGCGAAGTGGTGGAGCGAAGTGTTCCATTTCACGGAAGACTATTTCGGTTTGGATACAGGCACCATCAAAGCGACGGTGCTGATTGAAACCTTACCAGCGGTATTCGAAATGGACGAGATTCTGTTCTCGCTTAAAGAACACATCGTTGGTTTGAACTGTGGTCGCTGGGATTACATCTTTAGCTACATCAAAACATTGAAAAAACACTCAGACCGAGTACTGCCAGATCGCCAAGTGGTAACGATGGACAAGCCATTCTTAAACGCTTACTCGCGATTATTGGTACGTACTTGCCATAAACGAGGTGCTTTCGCGATGGGAGGAATGGCCGCATTTATCCCAGCTAAAGACCCGAAAGAGAATCAAAAAGTATTAGACAAGATCCAGACTGACAAATCGTTAGAAGCTAACAACGGCCACGACGGTACTTGGGTGGCTCATCCAGGTTTGGCTGACACTGCTATGGAAGTCTTTAGTGCTGTGCTGGGTGAACGCACCAACCAGTTGGATGTGAGCCGTGCAGAGGATGCGCCTATTACAGCAGCTGAACTGCTTGAGCCTTGTGAAGGCGAGCGCACTGAAGGCGGAATGCGCCACAATATTCGCGTTGCGCTGCAATACATCGAAGCTTGGATTTCTGGCAATGGTTGTGTGCCGATTTACGGACTGATGGAAGACGCAGCAACGGCAGAAATCTCACGCGCCTCTATCTGGCAATGGATTCAACACGGCAAGTCGCTAGACAACGGATTAAAGGTCACTAAAGAGCTGTTCGAGCTCTATCTCAAAGAGGAGATTGAAGTCGTGAAGCAAGAAATTGGCGAACAGCGCTACCATGCGGGTCGATTTGAAGAAGCAGCAGACTTAATGGCAAGGCTCACGACGAGCGATGAACTGACCAACTTTTTGACAGTTCCTGGTTATGACTACCTGGATTAATAAAGAATAACTGTAACACCAATAACGTGAAGGATTTTCAAGGCAGATAGGGAAGTACTGCCTGAGAACGGAAACTCAACGCACACGCATAAAGTGCAAATTATAAAGAGGGATAGACCAATGACTAACTTAACTCGCCGCCAACAAATTGAAGCTCTGGAAAAAGACTGGGCAACTAATCCACGCTGGAAAAATGTGAAGCGTACTTACACTGCCGAGGAAGTGGTGGAACTACGTGGCTCTATGGTGCCTGCAAACACAATTGCACAACGTGGTGCAGACAAACTTTGGTCACTGGTCAACGGTAGTGCGAAAAAAGGTTACGTAAACTGTCTTGGTGCGCTAACGGGTGGTCAAGCGGTTCAACAAGCTAAAGCAGGTATTGAAGCGATTTACTTGTCAGGCTGGCAGGTAGCGGCGGATAACAACACCGCTTCGACGATGTATCCAGACCAATCTCTTTACCCAGTAGATTCTGTACCGTCAGTAGTAAAACGCATCAACAACTCATTCCGTCGTGCAGACCAAATTCAGTGGGCTGCTGGTAAGACGCCTGAAGATGAAGGTGGTATTGATTACTTCCTACCTATCGTAGCGGATGCTGAAGCGGGCTTTGGTGGTGTGCTTAACGCTTACGAACTAATGAAATCGATGATCGAAGCCGGTGCCGCGGGCGTTCACTTTGAAGACCAGTTAGCATCGGTGAAAAAGTGTGGCCATATGGGTGGTAAGGTATTAGTTCCTACGCAAGAAGCGGTACAAAAGCTCGTTGCAGCTCGTTTGGCTGCTGACGTAGCGGGTACAACAACATTAGTTATTGCTCGTACTGATGCGAATGCGGCGGATCTCATTACTTCAGATTGCGACCCATATGATAAAGACTTCATCGAAGGTGAGCGTACTCAAGAAGGTTTCTACCGCGTTCGCGCGGGTATCGACCAAGCTATCTCTCGCGGCCTGGCTTACGCACCATATGCAGACTTGATTTGGTGTGAAACGGCTACGCCATGTTTGGAAGAAGCACGTAAGTTTGCAGAAGCAATTCACGCTGAATACCCAGATCAATTGTTGGCGTACAACTGCTCGCCTTCATTCAACTGGGAGAAAAACCTAGATGCAGAAACCATTGCTAAGTTCCAACAAGAGCTTGCAGACATGGGCTACAAGTACCAATTCATCACGCTAGCAGGCATTCACAACATGTGGTTCAACATGTTTGAACTGGCGCACGCTTACGCTCAAGGTGAAGGTATGCGTCATTATGTTGAGAAAGTTCAGCGTCCTGAATTCCAAGCAGCTGAAAAAGGCTATACGTTTGTTGCGCACCAACAAGAAGTAGGTACAGGTTACTTCGATAGAATGACCAATACTATCCAAGGTGGTAACTCTTCAGTGACAGCATTGACAGGTTCGACCGAAGAAGACCAATTCTAATTGGCAGAGAAACACTTCCTTAATCAGCGTCAGTAATGGCATTTTGAGCGGCAACCCTGCCGCTCTTTTTTCGTTTAACCGGTGTAAAAACGAAACTTACAACAAAGAGAATACGCTTGCGTACTACTCTTCCTGCTCGATTTCTTCAGGTTCCACTTCTTCTTGCAGTTCCAATAAGTTAATCGCAATGGTCACAAAGTCACTGTCAGTAATGATGCCGACCAATCGACCTTTGGTGACAACAGGTAGACAGCCAACTTTATGCTTTTGCATATAGATAGCGCTCTCTTTGAGCCCCGCGATAGGCTCTGCCGTCATGATATTGGTGTGCATCATTTCGTAGAGCGGTGTGTCTAAAGTAAAAGATTGTTCAGCCTCATCTGGGTGCAAGCTCGATTCTTGAGCAGCAAGAATGTCGCGTTGAGTCACCAAGCCTTGTAAGTGGTTATTGGCATCAACAACCGGAATGTGTCGAATATCAAGCGCATCCATCATGCTTTTTGCATCACGCAAGGTGTGCGTGCGCAGTAAGGTATGAGGATTACGAGTCATCATGTCTTCAACCTTGATCATAGAGACCTCCAGCGGCATTGTCCTTCTCTTAAATATAGAGAATATTTTTCTGTATATCTGGGAGCTAACTCGTTTTTCATCAATTAAATAGCACAATGCTGATGGGCTGCGTAATCTGTGTTTTATTGGTGTTTTTATTAATTTGAATAAGTCGGTTTGTGTGCGAGTCAGTTGGCATTTTTAGTTGATATTGAATGTGTTCCCAAGGTAATCCAATGAATTGAATCGCACATTTTTATTCGCTGGATTTTCCAAGATTCTTCTCTCGAAGAAGATACGTCCAGGCTTACCAAATTGAAGAAAGCAACCTAGATGAAACGAACAACGTGTAACAAACTGATTGCGCTGGCAGTGGCGGCATTCAGTGTGCCATCAACACAGGCGATTGTGTTAGGAGATGAACAAACCGATCCTGTTGACCGCGTTACTTTGCGAGCAAGTAATATGGCAGAGTTTCCGCTGTGTGGTGGAACGATGCTGACAGAGCAATGGGTACTGACTGCTGCGCACTGTGTGGTGATGGGACAAGGGACCAATGAAGCAACCTACTATGTGACCCCGCCGGGTGAGCTGTCGGTGAATGCGAATGTGTATGAACTTAATTCTGCAGGGCTTGATAACTTCTATCCGGTGTCTCACGTTGTGGTTCATCCGGATTACACCCGGATTTCAAAAGCTGAGACCGACAGTAATGGCAACGTGAAACCTATCCAAACCGGTTTAGATTCAGACATCGCGTTGCTGTATCTCACGCGCCCAGTGGCAAACGCGAGCTTTGCTGACCTAGCGAGTAAAGTTGACATGGAGAGTATCGAAGCACGTTTGGTGGCGGACTGGAACGATAATTACCTGACCAATCAACGTGTCGAAAATGTGCAAGTGTTTGGATGGGGGTCTACTCTGCCGGATGCTTCTGAACCTTCTAATACGCTCAAAACCACCATTAGCACATTTTTGCCCATCGACAAATGTTATGAGCGTTTAGAAATTGGCAGCAGTTTTCCGGGGATCATTGATTCAAGAGACAACCAAACCAAAATTTGTACGCTACCAACACAAAACCATGTATTGGAGCCGGATAGCCATACCCAATATGGCAACTCTGCATGTAAAGGTGACAGTGGTGGCCCGTTGGTCGATGTGGCGACCGGCAAACAAATTGGTATTGTTAGTGGCGGCCCTCTTATTCTACCAACGTGTGGCTCTTTGACGATCCCAAGTTTCTATACCAAGGTGAGCCACTATTACGACTGGGTACAGTCTTACATCACTGCCGATGCGCCACCAAGTCGTTACATCATTGCGCCGAATTTTATCAAAAGTGCTAACAATGAAAGTGGTGACAATAAAGAGTGTCACGATGGCATTGCGACCAATAACTGTGATTTCAAAGGCTCAGATGATGAAGGTGGCAGTCTAGGGTTTTGGTTATTGGGTTTATTCGTGCCGTTATTCTTGTGGCGAAAGCGTGAGGTTTGATAGGGCGATTGGAATGCCAAACTAATAAGCAGCGGTATACGCTGCTTTGCTTTTTTCATGTTCTCTCTTTGGGGCTCAAATTAAAAATAGTGCCAAGTAATCGAGGCTTTTCACGTTTTATTACACTCTTCACCATGGCTTTTACTGCTATATTCTGGTGATTTGCTTGCTATTGCAGCATGTAAACATATACTAGTCTGCTGCGAAAAACTCGTCGCAATTTTATCGTCGCCTAGACGTGATTTGACCAATAGATAAGACAAGTAACATGCAAGTATCAGATTTCCATTTCGACCTTCCAGATGAACTCATCGCTCGCTACCCTCAACCAGAGCGTACCGCTAGCCGACTGCTGCAAATGGACGGCAATACCGGAGAGCTCATTGATGGCACATTTACTGATGTATTGGGCCAAGTTCAACCCGGTGACTTAGTGGTGTTTAATAATACTCGTGTTATTCCTGCTCGTCTTTTTGGCCGCAAGGAATCGGGCGGTAAATTAGAAGTGCTGGTGGAGCGTATGTTGGATGAGAAAAGCATCCTCGCGCACGTTCGTTGCTCTAAATCACCAAAACCAGGTACAACCATTATTGTTGGCGAGAATGATGAATATTCAGCAGAAATGGTTGCACGCCATGATGCTTTATTTGAACTGAAATTTAGTTCTGATAAGACGGTACTAGAAATTCTGGAAGAAATCGGCCATATGCCGCTTCCTCCTTACATCGACCGTCCAGACGAAGATGCAGATAAAGAGCGTTACCAAACGGTATATAATCAAAAGCCAGGTGCGGTTGCGGCACCGACAGCGGGCCTTCACTTTGATGATGTTCTCTTGGAGAAAATCAAAGCGAAAGGTGCAGAGTTTGCTTACGTTACTTTGCACGTTGGGGCGGGTACATTCCAGCCAGTAAAAGTGGAAAATATCAACGATCACCACATGCATGCCGAGTACGTAGAAGTACCACAAGAAGTCGTCGAAGCAATTAAAGCGGCGAAAGCGCGTGGCGGACGAATTATTGCTGTTGGTACAACATCTGTGCGTTCACTTGAAAGTGCAGCGCAAGACGCATTGCAAAAAGGGACTGAGCTGGCCCCATTCTTTGGCGATACAGAAATCTTTATTTTCCCTGGTTACGAATATCAGTTGGTGGATTGCTTGATCACAAACTTCCACTTGCCTGAATCAACACTGATCATGTTGGTGAGTGCATTTGCTGGATACGAGAACACCATGAATGCTTACAAACATGCGGTGGAAAACAAATACCGTTTCTTCTCGTATGGCGATTCAATGTTCATCAAGAAGAAAACGGCGTAGTTAAAAATAGATTTACGAGTGCTAGCAGTAAGCTAGGAAATAAAGCATCCATTGCTTTGTCTCTCGCAAGGAAAAGCGACCGCTCCTTAAAGTAGGGTAGAGCCCTAAACACTCAGTCAGACTGTTTCTCTGACACCCGGAGGCATCGTGAAATTAAAATTCGATCTTAAGAAGAAAAACGGCAATGCACGTCGTGGTCAACTGACTTTCGAACGCGGCACTGTTCAAACTCCTGCGTTCATGCCAGTAGGTACTTACGGTACCGTTAAAGGTATGACACCAGAAGAAGTAAAAGGTACTGGTGCAGAAATTCTGCTAGGTAATACGTTCCACCTGTGGCTACGTCCTGGTCAAGAAGTGATGAAAATGCACGGTGACCTGCACGATTTTATGAACTGGCACGGTCCTATCCTTACTGATTCAGGCGGCTTCCAAGTATTCAGCCTTGGTAAGATGCGTACGATCACTGAAGAAGGTGTACATTTTCGTAACCCAGTAAACGGTGACAAGATTTTCATGGACGCAGAAAAGTCGATGGAAATTCAAAAAGACCTGGGCTCTGATATTGTTATGATTTTTGACGAGTGCACGCCATACCCAGCGACACATGATGAAGCGAAGAAATCGATGGAAATGTCATTACGCTGGGCACAGCGTTCACGTGACCACTTCGAGAAGCTAGAAAACCCGAACAACCTATTTGGTATTGTTCAAGGTGGTGTTTACGAAGATTTACGTGATGTGTCGGTAAAAGGTCTAACGGAAATCGGTTTTGACGGTTATGCGGTTGGTGGTTTGGCAGTAGGTGAGCCTAAAGAAGACATGCACCGTATTCTTGAGCATACTTGTCCTCAACTTCCTGAAGACAAACCTCGCTACTTGATGGGCGTTGGTAAGCCAGAAGATTTGGTTGAAGGTGTTCGTCGTGGTATCGACATGTTTGACTGTGTAATGCCAACGCGTAACGCACGTAATGGTCACTTATTTGTGACTGGTGGTGTGATCAAGATCCGTAATGCGAAACATAAAACGGATACAACACCATTGGATCCGCATTGTGACTGTTACACTTGTCAAAACTACAGCAAGTCGTACCTTCACCATTTAGAGCGTTGTAATGAAATCTTAGGCGCTCGCTTGAATACAATCCATAACCTGCGTTACTACCAGCGTCTGATGGAAAGCATTCGTAAAGCAATTGATGAAGATCGCTTCGATGAATTTGTTACTGAGTTCTATGAGCGTCGTGGCCGTGAAGTGCCACCACTAGCAAAAGAGCAGTAATTGAAAAACTAAAAGAATTAAAGCCTTTGGTATGTCGCCAGAGGCTTTTGCTAATAAAGTAGGCTAACGCACGTTATTTTTGAGAGAGCGATCTCTATTAGTTACTCTCAGACTTGAATCTAAAATGCGAAAGCCCAATTTGTTTGATTATCAATAAAATATAATGAGGATGTTTTAATGTTTATTTCTCAGGCTCACGCAGCAGCAGAAGGCGCGCCAGCAGGCGGTGGTTTTGAAATGCTAATCATGCTTGGCATGTTCGCCGTGATCTTTTACTTCATGATTTACCGCCCACAAGCGAAACGCGTAAAAGAACACAAAAACCTAATGGCTTCTATGGGCAAAGGCGACGAAGTTTTAACTAGCGGTGGCCTAGTGGGTAAAATCACTAAGATTGCTGAAGACAATGACTACATTTCAATTGAGCTTAACGCGAACAATGAAGTAGTAATCAAGAAAGACTTCATCACTGCAGTGCTACCAAAAGGTACGCTTAAGTCTCTATAAAACAGCTAAAGGATCCTCGCTGTGCTAAACCGTTATCCATTATGGAAGTACTTGATGGTGCTTTTTGTCATCATCACCGCTGCGTTATACGCACTTCCAAATATCTACGGTGAAGATCCGGCTATTCAAGTTACAGGGGCGCGTGGCGCCTCTGTAGATATGTCAACGCTGGATGCTGTCACTACTGCTCTTAACAAAGAGCAACTTTCTCATAAATCCATTGCTCTCGAAGATGGATCAATTCTTGTTCGTTTTAACGACACTGACACACAAATCAGTGCTCGTGATGTCATCAGCGAAGCGCTAGGCAAAGACACAATTGTTGCACTTAACCTTGCACCTTCTACACCCGATTGGCTAGAAGCGATTGGCGCGTCACCATTGAAGTTAGGTCTTGACCTTCGCGGTGGTGTTCACTTCTTAATGGAAGTGGATATGGATGCAGCGATGGAAAAGCTTGTTGGTCAACAAGAAGAAGCTTTCCGTAGCGAACTTCGTGACGCCAAGATTCGTTACCGTGCAATCCGCCCTTCTGGAAAAGAAGCGGTAGAAGTGTTGTTGCGTAACGAAGAGCAATTAGCAGAAGCGAAAGCAACGCTAGAAAAGAATCACCCGGACATGATTTTTGTCGATTCTGATTCAAATGGCCGTTACGCTCTTACTGCAACCTTTACTGAGCAACGTTTACAAGAGATCCGTAACTATGCTGTTGAGCAAAACATTACGATTTTACGTAATCGTGTCAACGAACTAGGTGTTGCGGAACCATTGGTTCAACGTCAAGGTGCTAGTCGCATTGTGGTTGAACTGCCTGGTGTTCAAGACACTGCTCGTGCAAAAGAAATTCTCGGAGCTACGGCAACGCTTGAATTCCGTGAAGTTGATGATAAAGCTGACCTATCGGCAGCGGCAAATGGTCGTGCGCCAGCAGGTAGTGAAATCAAGATGGACCGTGATGGTCGCCCAGTTGTGCTTAAGAAGCGCGTTATTCTTGGCGGTCAAAGCATCACAGATGCAAGCTCAAGTGTTGATGAATATGGTCGTCCACAAGTTAACATCTCGCTAGACAGCGAAGGTGGTAATAAGATGTCTGCGTTCTCTAAGAAGAACATTGGTAAGCTAATGGCTACCGTGTTTGCAGAATACAAAGACAGTGGCCGTCGTACGCCTGAAGGCAAAGTTATTCTGGATAAGCATGAAGAAGTCATCAACCAAGCAACGATTCAATCGGCTCTTGGTCGTAACTTCCGTATTACAGGTATCGACTCTGCTGCAGAAGCACACAACCTAGCACTTCTACTACGTGCTGGTGCACTGATTGCACCTATCTCTATCGTTGAAGAACGTACCATTGGTCCATCAATGGGCCAGCAAAACATCGATATGGGTATCCAAGCATGTATCTGGGGTATGGTTGCCGTAATGCTATTTACGCTGCTTTACTACCGCGGCTTTGGTTTGATTGCAAACATCGCTCTAATGGCAAACTTGGTGCTTATCATTGGTGTTATGTCGATGATTCCAGGCGCTACCATGACGCTTCCGGGGATAGCCGGTATCGTGTTAACAGTCGGTATGGCGGTTGATGCGAACGTACTGATCTTCGAGCGTATCCGTGAAGAAATTCGTGATGGACGTAGTCCACAACAAGCGATTCACCAAGGTTACGCGAATGCATTCAGCACGATTGCTGATGCGAACATCACAACACTAATTACTGCAATCATTCTATTTGCGGTCGGTACAGGTGCGGTGAAAGGTTTCGCAGTTACTCTATCTATCGGTATCTTAACTTCAATGTTCACCGCCATTATTGGTACACGTTGTATCGTGAACCTGATCTACGGTGGCAAACGCGTTGATAAATTGTCGATCTAAGGCTGGGAATTAATATGTTTCAAATTCTAAAAGCAGAGAAGACGATCGGCTTTATGCGTTGGTCGAAAGTAGCATTCGTTTTTTCAATTATAATGATTGCTGCTTCTATCTTCACTTTGTCAACCAAGTGGCTTAATTGGGGTCTAGATTTCACTGGCGGTACGCTTATCGAGGTAGGTTTTGAACAGCCAGCAAACCTTGAAGAGATTCGTGCAGCACTAGATTCAAAAGGCTTTGGCGATGCGACAGTACAAAACTTCGGTAGTGCTCGTGAAGTCATGGTCCGTCTTCGTCCACGTGATGACGTTTCTGGTGAAACGCTAGGTAACCAAATCATTGGTGCTATCAAAGATGGTACTGGCGAAAGCGTAGAAATGCGTCGTATTGAGTTCGTAGGTCCCAACGTTGGTGATGAGCTAACAGAAGCTGGTGGTCTAGCGATCTTGGTATCGCTGATCTGTATCCTGCTTTATGTATCGATGCGATTTGAATGGCGTCTAGCGGCTGGTGCGGTAATGGCATTGGCTCACGATATAATTATCACGCTAGGTGTCTTCTCGTTTCTACAAATTGAAGTTGACCTGACCATCGTAGCTGCGCTACTGACAGTTGTGGGCTACTCACTCAACGATACCATCGTTGTATTTGACCGGATTCGTGAAAACTTCCGTAAGATGCGTAAGGGTGAACCTTCAGACATTATGGACGCCTCAATCACTCAAACGTTGAGCCGTACATTGATTACATCTGGTACGACGTTATTCGTGGTAATTGCACTGTTCATGCAGGGTGGTGCTATGATTCACGGCTTTGCAACCGCACTTTTACTCGGTATCACTGTAGGTACTTACTCTTCTATCTACGTAGCATCAGCACTGGCTCTAAAACTGGGTATCCAGAAAGAGCACTTGATGCCACCTCAAGTAGAAAAAGAAGGTGCAGAGTTCGACGAAATGCCATAAGGCAGATTGAGAACCGAAAACAAAAACCGCTGAACAATCAGCGGTTTTTTTGTATCTGAATAGAGTCGTGAGCTTGCCGAACCTCATTGTATGGAGAGCCTTACATTGCAGCTAAGTAGATACGGTTCGGTAGATACAAAAAAGCCCCGCTCATTGAGCGGGGCTTTCTAAAGTCATCAGCGTGACGGGCTAAATATGACTTTCAAATCTTACTTAAGGATCGCGCTGTTACCGTTTTCGCGGATGTGCTTAAGGATAGATTTTACGCCACGAGCGCTTGAAGCAACGATGTTACCAGACTTCATGTAGTCAGTGCCGCCAGCAAAGTCTGTTAGGATTGCGCCAGCTTCACGAGCAATAAGCTCACCTGCTGCCATATCCCAAGGTTTTAGGCCTAGTTCGAAGTAACCATCAACACGGCCTGCAGCCACGTAACAAAGGTCTAGAGCAGCAGAGCCGCTACGACGGAAATCAGCACACTCAGTGAATAGCGCACCAACGATCTTGATGTAAGACTCAGCGTGTTGTTTCTGCTTGAATGGGAAGCCTGTTGCTAGAACAGTACCTTGAAGGTCTTTTAGTTGAGCAACACGAATACGTGCACTGTTTAGTTGAGCGCCGGCACCGCGTTGTGCAGTGAATAGCTCGTTTTGCATTGGATCGTAAACACAAGCAACTTCAGTTTTGCCCTTAATACGAACAGCGATAGAAACCGCGAAAGTTGGGTAACCTTTTACAAAGTTAGTGGTGCCATCCAGTGGGTCGATGATCCATTGTACGTCTTTATCTTTACCTTCGATAAGACCTTGTTCTTCAGCAACGATACAGTGCTCAGGGTAAGACTGCTTGATAGTATCGATGATGATGTATTCTGCTTCTTTGTCTACGTTAGTGACAAAGTCATTAGTGCCTTTAAGAGTAGATTCTACTTTATCAGTGTTTTCTAATGATTTAGCAATATGATTGCCTGCCTTTCGCGCAGCGCGAATAGCAATGTTTAGCATTGGATGCATACGAATTTCCCAACGGATGTTAAAGAACAAATGAAAGCGGCGGCGAGTATACCAGAGATAATTAAAAAGGGAAGTGGTTATTTTTTGTTCTAAATGCAGCTGGTTGAGTGTACAGAGCATACTGCGGACGAGAACAATAACCAAGAATGAGAAGAGAGGTCTGCTTGCCTCTAGGGTGTCTTAAAAAACTATGATAACATTCTGCGGTTTTAATTTAGGTAGCAAACACAGATGTTGGATCAAGTAAAAATTGTACTCGTAGGTACCTCTCATTCAGGGAATATTGGCTCAGCAGCTCGAGCAATGAAAGTGATGGGTTTAAACCAACTAGTATTAGTCGATCCACAATGTGAAGTGGATGAACAAACTCTTGCTTTAGCTGCGGGTGCTGGTGATATTGCTCAAAATGCAAAGATTGTCGGCACATTAGAAGAAGCGGTTGAAGATTGTGGCCTTGTTGTGGGTTCTAGCGCCCGCTCTCGTACATTAGAATGGCCAATGCTAGAGCCACGTGAATGCGGTGAGAAATTTGCAGTTGAAGGCCGAAAGCATCCGGTTGCGCTCGTGTTTGGCCGAGAAAGAACTGGTTTGACAAACGAAGAGCTACAAAAGTGCCACTACCATGTTTGTATTCCCGCTAATCCTGAGTACAGCTCGCTTAACCTAGCGATGGCTGTACAAACTCTCAGTTACGAAGTGCGAGTTGCACACTTGAACTTAGAGCAAAGCCAGTTTTCCCCAAATGAATCGGAAGAATACCCGCGTCATCGAGAACTCGAAATGTTCTTCGAGCATCTTGAAAAGGTGATGGTTGAGACCCAGTTTATTAACAAAGAGCAACCTGGACAGGTGATGAATAAGTTGCGCCGTTTGTTCTCTCGTGCTCGACCAGAAACCCAAGAACTTAATATTCTACGAGGCGTTTTGACTTCGATAGAAAAGAAGTTCTGAGTGAATGATAACCACTTTAGGTGTAAGGATGAATACCTGAGTAAAATGGTCAAATAAATACTTGACCAAATTACTCAGGTATGGAAAAATCTTAACCATTACAAACCATGTGGATACGGTGTGGTATGAAACTTACATCTAAAGGAAGATATGCGGTGACAGCCATGCTGGATGTGGCACTGCATTCGCAACAAAACCCTGTACCTCTGGCTGATATTTCAGAGCGTCAAGGGATCTCGCTCTCTTACTTAGAGCAGCTATTTTCAAAATTGCGTAAAGCAGGTCTCGTTGCCAGCGTTCGTGGTCCTGGTGGTGGTTACCGACTTGGTGCCGACGCTCACAGTATCGCTATTGGTACCGTGATTGCTGCCGTTGATGAGTCAGTAGATGCAACCAAATGCCAAGGTAAAGGAGATTGCCAAGGTGGAACACGTTGCCTTACTCACACGCTGTGGCGTGACCTAAGCTCTCGCATTAGTGACTTTTTGAATAACATCACTCTTGGTGAGTTGATGACAGACAATGAAGTCCTCGAAATTTCTGATCGTCAGGACATTGATCTGGCGGTAACCCATGGGCTATCAAACAAAAATACAACCGCCGCGCCCATCGGTGTAAACGTCCGCTCTTAGCGGTCAGCTTTTTACATTGGAGTAGAGAATGAAACTGCCGATTTATCTTGATTATTCCGCTACATGTCCAGTTGATCCACGTGTTGCTGAAAAAATGGTTCAGTACATGACAATGGATGGCACATTTGGCAACCCAGCGTCGCGTTCGCACCGTTACGGCTGGCAGGCAGAAGAAGCGGTCGATACTGCTCGTGAGCAAATTGCTGACCTTCTAAATGCAGATCCTCGCGAAATCGTATTTACATCTGGTGCGACAGAATCAGACAACCTTGCTATTAAAGGTGCAGCGCACTTTTACTCGAAGAAAGGCAAGCACGTAATCACTTGTAAAACAGAGCACAAAGCCGTTCTTGACCCATGTCGTCAACTTGAGCGTGAAGGCTTTGAAGTGACTTACCTTGAGCCAGAATCAAATGGCTTGATCGATCTAGAGAAGCTTAGAGCAGCCATGCGTGATGACACCGTGCTTGTGTCTATTATGCATGTAAACAACGAGATTGGTGTGGTTCAAGACATTACAGCGATCGGCGAACTGTGCCGTGAGCGTAAAATTGTTTTCCACGTGGACGCTGCGCAATCTGCTGGTAAATTACCAATCGACGTTCAAGAGATGAAAGTTGATCTAATTTCACTTTCTGCTCACAAAGTTTACGGTCCTAAAGGTATCGGTGCACTTTATGTACGTCGTAAGCCTCGTATTCGTCTTGAAGCGCAAATGCACGGTGGCGGTCATGAGCGTGGTTTCCGCTCTGGTACACTACCTACTCACCAAATCGTAGGTATGGGTGAAGCATTCCGCATTGCAAAAGAAGACATGCAAAAAGATTACGATCATGCTTTAGCGCTTCGTAACCGTCTTTTTGATGGCGTGAAAGACTTAGAAGCAGTGACGGTAAACGGTGACTTTGAGCAGCGTGTACCACACAACCTAAACATCAGTTTCGCATTCGTAGAAGGTGAATCACTACTAATGTCGCTTAAAGATCTAGCGGTATCTTCTGGTAGTGCTTGTACGTCTGCAAGCCTTGAGCCTTCTTACGTTCTTCGTGCCCTAGGCATGGATGACGAATTGGCTCACAGCTCGGTTCGTTTCTCGTTTGGTCGTTTCACGACTGAAGAAGAAATTGATTACGCAATTGAACAAATCCGCGTTGCAGTGACTAAGCTACGCGACATGTCTCCTCTATGGGATATGTACAAAGAAGGGATTGATTTGAGCACTGTTGAATGGGCTCACCATTAATCTCAGGGATTGAAATAGAGGATTCGAGGTAATTTATCATGGCATACAGCGAAAAAGTAATTGATCACTACGAGAACCCACGTAACGTTGGTTCATTCGATAAAGAAGATCCATCAGTAGGTAGCGGCATGGTTGGCGCTCCTGCGTGTGGTGACGTAATGAAGCTTCAAATCAAAGTGACACCTGAAGGTATCATCGAAGATGCGAAGTTCAAAACATACGGTTGTGGTAGTGCAATCGCATCAAGCTCACTAGTAACTGAGTGGGTAAAAGGTAAGTCAGTTGATGAAGCGGCAGCAATTAAAAACTCTGAGATTGCTGAAGAGCTAGAGCTTCCACCAGTGAAAGTTCACTGTTCTATTCTTGCTGAAGATGCAATCAAAGCAGCGGTTGCTGACTACAAGAAAAAACACCAAGAATAATTATTCCGTAATATAATGGGAGCTTTGACGCTCCCATTCCAATCGAAATTTAGACAGACTAAGGTGCAGTATGGCCATCACAATGACAGAATCAGCGGCAAGTCGCGTAAGAGCATTCCTAGATAACCGAGGCAAAGGTATCGGTTTACGTCTTGGAGTGAAGACGACTGGTTGTTCCGGCATGGCATACGTACTTGAGTTTGTTGATGAGCTCAATGAAGAAGACGAAGTATTTGAACTCTCTGGAGTGAAAATTATCATCGATCAAAAGAGCTTAGTGTACCTAGATGGTACTGAATTGGATTACGTGAAAGAAGGGTTGAATGAAGGTTTTGAATTCAACAACCCTAACGCGAAAAGTGAATGTGGTTGTGGTGAAAGCTTCAACGTCTAATTGATTGTCCTTCTGGGCAAACGAGTCCGGAAGGCTTTACTAGGACCCGAACTTAATGAATCACTTTGAATTATTTGGGCTACCAAGTCAGTTTAAGCTGGATGGTAGCCTTCTTTCTTCTCAGTTCCGAGAACTACAAAAACGCTTCCACCCGGATAACTTTGCAACGGGCTCAGAACGTGACCGTTTGATGGCGGTGCAAAAGGCGGCGCAAATCAACGATGCCTATCAAGTTCTGAAAAATCCTATTTCTCGCGCCGAGTATATCCTCGCAGAGCAAGGTGTTGAGATCCGAGGTGAACAGCAAACAATGCAAGATCCGATGTTCTTAATGGAGCAAATGGAACTGCGCGAAGAACTGGAAGAGATTGCTGACAAGTCCGATCCTGAATCGGCGCTTTTTGACTTCGACTCTAAGGTCAGCAAAATGTACAAACAGCATCTGGCAAGCGTCGAGCAAGAGCTTGATGATGGTCTATGGACTGAAGCCGCAGACCGAGTTCGTAAGCTAAAATTCATTGCCAAACTAAAGAACGAAATTGAGCTAGTCGAAGACAAACTCCTCGGCTAGTAAGCGTGACAAGGACCTATCATGGCACTACTTCAAATCGCAGAACCGGGCCAAAGCTCGGCACCTCATGAGCATAAGTTAGCAGCGGGTATCGACTTAGGTACTACCAACTCTTTGGTTGCTTCTGTACGTAGCGGCGATGCAACTCCACTTGCGGACGAGCAGGGCCGTACTATTTTACCTTCAGTCGTTAATTACGCTGAGGAAACGTTAACGGTCGGCCACGAAGCCAAAGCCAAAGCAGAGTTTGAACCAGAGAACACGATTATCTCTGTAAAACGTTTGATCGGTCGTTCATTAAAGGACATTAAGTCCCGTTACTCTTCACTTCCTTATCGTTTTAAAGAGAGTGAAAATGGCCTGCCAATTCTGCAAACACCTCAAGGTGACAAAAACCCGATTGAAGTATCTGCGGACATCCTAAAAGTATTGGGTAAGCGAGCTGAAGATACGTTAGGTGGTGAGTTAGCTGGTGTCGTTATTACCGTTCCTGCTTACTTTGATGACGCGCAACGTGCAGGTACAAAAGATGCGGCGAAATTAGCTGGTCTTCATGTTCTCCGTCTACTTAATGAACCAACCGCTGCGGCAATTGCTTATGGCCTAGACTCTGGTCAAGAAGGTGTGATTGCGGTTTACGATCTAGGTGGCGGTACTTTTGATATCTCTATCCTACGTTTATCGAAAGGCGTATTTGAAGTATTAGCAACAGGTGGCGACTCTGCATTAGGCGGTGACGACTTCGACCATCTATTTGCCGATTATTTAATGGAGCAAGCGGGTCTAGAAGCTCCGCTTTCTGCAGAAAAGAACCGTACACTGTTGAACATTGCTACTGAAGCTAAGATTGCTTTCTCTGAGCAAGACAGTGTTGACGTTGACGTTTTTGGTTGGAAAGGCACCGTGACTCGCGAGCAGTTCGAAGATCTGATTCGTCCGCTAGTGAAGAAAACCCTGATGTCTTGCCGCCGTGCGCTGAAAGATGCGGATGTAGATGCGGAAGATGTACTTGAAGTAGTCATGGTCGGTGGCTCAACACGCACATTGCTTGTACGAGAAATGGTTGGCGAATTCTTTGGCCGTACACCACTGACAAGCATTAACCCAGATGAAGTCGTCGCAATCGGTGCGGGTATTCAAGCTGATATTCTCGCGGGTAACAAACCTGACTCTGAAATGTTGCTTCTTGATGTGATTCCACTGTCGCTCGGTATTGAAACCATGGGTGGTTTGGTCGAGAAGATCATCCCCCGCAACACTACGATTCCCGTTGCGCGTGCGCAAGAATTTACCACATTCAAAGATGGCCAAACGGCGATGAGTGTTCATGTGGTACAAGGTGAACGTGAAATGGTTGATGACTGTCGTTCACTTGCTCGCTTCTCGTTAAAAGGTATTCCTCCGATGGCAGCGGGTGCGGCACATATTCGCGTGACTTACCAAGTTGACGCTGATGGCCTTCTTTCTGTTACGGCAATGGAGAAGAGCACTGGTGTTCAATCAGAGATTCAAGTAAAACCTTCTTACGGCTTAAGTGACAATGAAGTGGCGGATATGTTGCGTGATTCAATGACGCACGCAAAAGAAGACATGCAAGCTCGTGCCTTAGCTGAACAGCGTGTTGAAGCCGACCGAGTGATAGAAGGTTTGATTGCAGCGATGCAAGCTGATGGTGATGACTTACTATCAGAACAAGAGAAACAAAACTTGATTAAAGCCATCGAAGCCTTGATTGAGCTGCGTAATGGTGATGATGCAGATGCGATAGAGCAGGGCATTAAAGATACCGATAAAGCGAGCCAAGATTTCGCATCACGCCGTATGGATAAATCGATTCGAGCTGCGTTGTCAGGTCAATCAGTAGACGATATATAAGAGATAAGTAGTTATGCCTAAGATTATTGTATTACCACACGACGATTTGTGCCCAGAAGGTGCAGTGTTGGAAGCAAACTCTGGTGACACCGTTCTAGACGTAGCGCTAAAAAACGGTATCGGTATTGAACATGCGTGTGAGAAGTCATGTGCGTGTACTACCTGCCACGTAATCATCCGTGAAGGTTTTGATTCACTCGAAGAAAGTGAAGAACTAGAAGACGACATGCTAGATAAAGCGTGGGGTCTAGAGCCTGAGTCACGCCTAGGGTGTCAGGCGAGAATTGCTGATGAAGACTTGGTGGTAGAAATTCCTAAATACACATTAAACCACGCTTCAGAAGATCACTAAAACTATCTTCCCAATATAGGGAAGAAGCAAAAGGAAGATGAGCAATGAAATGGACAGATTCTCGCGATATCGCGATTGAACTTTGTGACAAGTTTCCAGATGTCGATCCAAAAACAGTGCGTTTTACCGATCTTCATCAATGGATCATGGAGTTAGATGAGTTTGACGATGAGCCAAACCGTTCTAATGAAAAGATTCTAGAGGCCGTTATCATGTGCTGGATGGACGAAGCAGACTAAGTCTGTAAAACACAGCCTAGTTAACAATTCTTACTAAAAAAAGCGGACCTTTAGGTCCGTTTTTTTATCCAATTGACATTTTTGCCCTACATAATGCTAACATCCGTGAGTTATTAAAAAGAAGCAGCGTAGGCAACGCTGCTATAAGACAAGGAGAAACCATGTCTACACAGATGTCTGTATTTTTAAGTCAAGAGTCGGCAGCACCACATTGGGGTGAAAAAGCACTGCTTTCATTCGCTGAAAACGGCGCAACTATTCACTTAGGTGAAGGTCATGATCTCGGCGCAATTCAACGTGCAGCTCGTCAGCTAGATGGCCAAGGAATTCGTTCTATTTTTCTTTCTGGTGATAACTGGGATCTAGAGAGCGTATGGGCTTTCCACCAAGGGTTCCGTAACCCTAAAAAACATGGCTCAGTTGAGTGGGCTGCATTGTCTGATGAAGATCAAGCAGAGCTTCAAGCTCGTATTACTTCGACTGATTTTACCCGCGATATTATCAACAAAACGGCAGAAGAAGTTGCTCCTCGTCAGCTAGCGACAATGGCTGCTGAATTCATCAAATCTGTTGCGCCGAAAGGTACGGTGACAGCACGTATCGTCAAAGACAAAGACTTGTTGGCAGAAGGTTGGGAAGGTATTTACGCAGTAGGCCGTGGTTCTGAGCGTACTTCTGCGATGCTTCAGTTAGACTACAACCCAACTGGTGACGAAAACGCACCTGTATTCGCATGTCTTGTGGGTAAAGGCATCACCTTTGATTCCGGTGGTTACAGCTTGAAGCCTTCTAACTTCATGAGTGCAATGAAAGCAGATATGGGGGGCTCGGGTACTATCACTGGTGGCCTAGGGTTAGCTATCTTACGCGGTTTGAACAAGCGCGTAAAACTGATCTTATGTTGTGCTGAGAACATGGTTTCTGGCCGTGCCCTTAAGCTTGGCGACATCATCACTTACAAAAACGGCAAAACCGTTGAGATTATGAATACCGACGCGGAAGGTCGCTTGGTGCTTGCAGACGGTCTTATCTACGCCAGTGAGCAAAAGCCTGAGTTAATTATTGACTGCGCGACGCTAACAGGCGCAGCGAAGAATGCGTTAGGTAACGATTACCATGCGCTAATGAGCTTTGATGATGAGCTATCGCATCAAGCCCTCACGGCGGCAAACCAGGAAAAAGAAGGCTTGTGGCCGCTACCACTTGCTGATTTCCATCGAGAAATGTTGCCATCTAATTTTGCCGATTTATCGAATATCAGCTCTGGTGATTATTCTCCAGGTGCAAGTACTGCTGCTGCATTCTTGTCTTACTTCGTTGAGGACTACAAGAAAGGCTGGTTACATTTCGACTGTGCGGGTACGTATCGTAAAGCCGCTTCTGATAAATGGGCTGCGGGAGCAACGGGGATGGGTGTTCGTACACTTGCTCGTTTCCTCAATGAGCAAGCTGGAAAATAAGATTGATTGCAGCACTCTCTTGTTTGAGTGCTGCTCTTACCCAGTAAGTCACTTTAAAAGCACAACTATTATTACAAGTACAGAAAGGAAATTTTATGGCTCTAGAAAGAACATTTTCAATCATTAAGCCTGATGCTGTAGAGCGAAACCTAATTGGTGAAATCTACAATCGTATTGAAAAGGCTGGCCTACGTATCATCGCTGCCAAAATGGTTCACCTGACAGAAGATCAGGCAAGCGGCTTTTATGCAGAGCATGAAGGTAAAGAGTTTTTCCCTCCTCTAAAAGAGTTCATGACATCTGGTCCTATTATGGTTCAGGTATTGGAAGGCGAAAATGCGATTGCACGTTACCGCGAGCTAATGGGTAAAACCAACCCAGAGGACGCGGCATGTGGCACTTTGCGTGCTGATTACGCACTCAGCATGCGTCACAATTCAGTTCATGGTTCAGATAGCCCTGAGTCTGCCGCTCGTGAAATTGAGTTTTTCTTCCCTGAATCAGAAGTTTTCTCTCGCTAACTCGTTCATGCATCACTTTTGCGTGATGATCTAGTTCGTAATAACCTCGGATTTGTCCGAGGTTTTTTTATTCTGCGTTCTCCATTTCCCCGGCGAGTTCATTCGTAATTATTCGCGAAGACGTTGGCTAATTTGAGCATCTTACAGGGGGGAAAGCTTAGTTAAGTGTGTTTGTTCTCACTGTTTTCTCTGTATCACTTCTACGCTTTTGCTGTCGGTTGTCTAATCATTATTCTCACCGTAAAGTCTGATTAAAATTTAAACGTTTTTATTTTAATGCCTTAGCAAACTCAGGGTCTTACACCCCTTGTTGTAGCTGAATAAAGGCTGTACAATTCGCGCCCTTATTCTTGTTTCAGTCATTGAGAGGCAACATGACCACTGAAAAAATCAATCTACTCGACTTTGATCGCAAAGGCATGCGTCAGTTTTTCGCGGAAGAACTTGGCGAGAAAGCGTTTCGTGCCGATCAGGTTATGAAGTGGATCTACCATTTCGGTGTAGATGACTTCGAAAAAATGACAAACATCAACAAGAAGCTGCGCGAAAAGCTTTTACACAAGTGTGAAATTAAAGCACCAACTGTAGCAGAAGCTCAGCATTCTTCAGACGGCACGATCAAGTGGGCAATGAAGGTTGGTGATCAGGATGTAGAAACGGTTTACATTCCAGAAGATGATCGCGCAACGCTTTGTGTATCTTCTCAAGTAGGTTGTGCATTGGAATGTAAGTTCTGCTCAACAGCACAGCAGGGCTTTAACCGTAACTTGAAAGTTTCAGAGATCATCGGTCAGGTGTGGCGTGCTGCACGTGAAATTGGTCTTGAGAAAGAAACAGGCCGTCGCCCAATTACGAACGTCGTGATGATGGGCATGGGTGAGCCGCTTCTTAATATGAAGAACTTGATTCCTGCATTGGAGTTAATGTTGGATGACCTTGGCTTTGGTTTGTCGAAGCGTCGCGTAACCGTATCAACATCAGGTGTGGTTTCTGGTCTTGATCAGATGACGGGCAAAATCGACGTTGCGTTGGCGATCTCTCTTCATGCGCCAAACGATAAGCTGCGTAGTGAAATCATGCCAATTAACGATCGTTGGGATATTCAAGATTTCCTAGCATCCGTTCGTCGTTACATTGCTTCATCGAATGCAAACCGTGGCAAGGTAACAGTCGAGTACGTGTTGCTTGATCATGTGAACGATGACATGGACCATGCTCGTGAACTGGCTGAGCTGATGAAAGACACACCATGTAAGATTAACTTGATTCCGTTTAACCCGTACCCAGGTTCACCTTACAAGAAACCAAGTAACTCACGTATTGATCGCTTCCAAAAAACATTGATGCAATACGAGCACACAGTTACGGTTCGTAAAACACGTGGTGATGACATTGATGCCGCATGTGGTCAGTTGGTCGGTGATGTAATTGACCGAACTAAACGTACGGCAATGCTGAAAGCGTCACGCGGTGCTGATACCATTGAAGTGAAAGCTGTATAAACGACCGGAATTCAAAAATAGCCAGAGCCATTCGCTCTGGCTATTTTGTTTATTGTTTAGGACATTTTCGCCAAGATTTGGGACTATCACTCTTCAACCTAAGGTTATTTGGGTATAATTTCGAATTCCTTTGTCAAAGTTTGGACAAAAGCTTGAGCTATCTGTTAGTTTGAGTGTAAAGAGTTTTTGTCTTCGTTGCGCATTCGCTTATCATGATATGTAACACTAACGATGACACCGATAATTCTCAGCACTTTCTCACATACGTTTTGCTGATTTTTGCAAAACGGGTATTCGCACTCAGATCGCTGAGAGTTTCTTAAAATTATTATTTTTGGTTAACGCGTTTAGGCTAGCTATCTTTTAAAGAGGCTTAAGAACAATAACGAAAATACATGACCACGTTAGCCACTAAAACAGATTAAATACCGCCATTATGACAGAACACGAAAATACGAATGAAGTGCCACTCTCTATTGAAGCTGGCACATTACTGAAAAACAAACGTGAATCCTTGGGAATGAGCCAAAAGCAAGTTGCCGATCGCCTGAGGCTTCGCATTTCTGTGATTGAAGATATTGAAAATAACCGATTTGAATCTCAACAAGTCGCGACATTTACGCGTGGTTACTTACGCTCTTACGCTAAATTCGTAGGTCTTGATGAGAAGGTGGTTTTGACGGCGTTAGAGCAGACTGCCGATGCTCAGCCTCAAGAGCAAGAAATTGAAATGCAAAGCTTCTCTCGTAAAACAAAAGACGAGAAGCACAATAGCCGTATTATGCTCCTTACTTGGGTTATCGGGCTGGTCATTATTAGCATTTCAGCGGCATGGTGGTGGCAAAACCAACAAGAAAATAGCCTAACTAAGGAAGTAACGGATTCGAGTGTTGAAGCGCCGCAGCCCACTGCTCAAGAATTAGCTGATATCGATTTGATGACGGCTGAAGAGTTAATCGCAAGCACTCCTGAAGAAGTTGCTTCAACTAATGAAGGTGTTGCTGAATTGACTGAAGCACCCGTTGAGCAAGGGGCGGATCCTTTGCTGACTGAAACTGAAAATACAACAAGCGTAGATTCTGAAGAACCTGTTGCCGTGATTGAAGCGGCGGAAGAGGAACAGCCTGCGCCAGTAGTACCTGAAGGCATGACACTTCTTACTATGAAGTTTAAAGCGGACTGTTGGATTCAAGTAAAAGACACCAATGGTAAAACGCTGGTAAGTGGTACTCATAAGCCAGGACAAGATGTAGAACTTACCGGAAAAGCGCCATTTAAAGTGATATTAGGCGCACCGGAAGGGGTTACAATGACATTTGCAAGTGAACCTGTCGACCTTTCTGGGTATACTTCAGGCAAAGTAGCTAGATTCACTCTACCGTTATAAAAAATTATGCAACACGAATCTCCAATTATTCGTCGTAAATCGACGCGTATTTATGTGGGTGATGTGCCAATTGGTGATGGTGCGCCAATTGCAGTACAGTCAATGACTAACACTCGCACGACTGACGTAGAAGCGACAGTCGCTCAAATCCGAGCACTAGAAAAAGTCGGCGCAGATATCGTTCGAGTTTCTGTACCTACGATGGACGCAGCAGAAGCTTTCAAACTGATTAAACAGCAAGTTTCTGTACCATTAGTGGCCGATATTCATTTCGACTATCGTATCGCGCTGAAAGTGGCGGAGTACGGAGTTGACTGTTTACGTATCAACCCAGGTAACATCGGCAATGAAGAGCGCATTCGCGCTGTTGTTGATTGCGCTCGCGATAAAAACATCCCGATCCGTATTGGTGTCAATGGTGGATCTTTGGAAAAAGATCTACAGATGAAATACGGTGAGCCTACGCCAGAAGCCTTGGTTGAGTCGGCGATGCGTCACGTAGATCATCTCGATCGTCTTAACTTTGACCAATTTAAAGTTAGCGTGAAAGCTTCAGACGTTTTTCTTGCGGTGGATTCATATCGTCTGCTGGCGAAGAAAATCGATCAGCCTCTTCATTTAGGTATCACAGAGGCGGGTGGTGCTCGAGCTGGCGCTGTTAAGTCATCTGTTGGCTTAGGTATGCTGTTATCTGAAGGGATAGGCGATACGCTGCGTATCTCTTTGGCTGCCGATCCAGTTGAAGAAATCAAAGTCGGTTTCGACATCCTTAAATCTCTGCGTATTCGCTCTCGAGGCATCAACTTTATTGCGTGCCCAAGCTGCTCACGCCAAGAATTCGATGTGATTGGTACGGTGAATGCACTGGAGCAACGTTTAGAAGACATCATCACGCCAATGGATGTGTCTATCATCGGTTGTGTGGTAAACGGCCCTGGTGAAGCAGAAGTTTCTCACTTAGGTCTAGCAGGTAGTAACAAGAAGAGCGCATTCTACGAAGATGGTAAACGCCAGAAAGAGCGCTTTGATAACGATGACCTTGTGAATAAGCTAGAAGCTAAGATCCGTGCGAAAGCAGCTATGATGAATGGCGAAAACCGCATCGAAGTTAAAGTACAAGATTAATCTCAACGAGAATTACGGTAAGTATTGTGGCAAAAACAATTCAAGCAATTCGAGGCATGAACGATTGCCTCCCAACTCAGTCGCCACTGTGGCAAAAATTAGAAAACACAGTGAAAAATGTAATTAGCGCATACGGTTATAACGAAGTGCGCATGCCAATCGTTGAAGAAACAAACCTATTCAGCCGCGCTGTTGGTGAAGAAACAGACGTCGTTTCAAAAGAAATGTACACTTTTGATGACCGTAACGGCGACAGCCTAACACTTCGCCCAGAAGGTACGGCGGGTTGTGTACGTTCATGTATCCAAAACAGCCTGATCAACCGTGATGAACAGCGTCTGTGGTACATGGGGCCTATGTTCCGCCATGAACGTCCGCAGAAAGGTCGTTACCGTCAATTCCACCAGTGTGGTGTTGAGGTGTTTGGTCTAAATGGTCCAGATGTTGATGCAGAGCTTATCATGATGACGGCGCGTCTATGGCGTGAGCTAGGTATCAATGAGCATGTCCGTCTTGAGCTGAACTCTATCGGTTCTCAAGAAGACCGCGCAGACTACCGTACTGCACTGGTTGCATTCCTTGAGCAACATATTGATGTGCTAGACGAAGATTGTAAGCGTCGCATGCACACGAATCCACTGCGTGTTCTGGATACGAAGAACCCAGACGTTCAAGCTATTTTAGGTGATGCACCTCGCCTTTCAGATTACTTGGGTGAAGAGTCTAAAGCACACTTCGCAGGTCTATGTGAACTTTTAGACGCCGCAGGTATCAAATACACAGTTAACGAACGTCTAGTTCGTGGTCTGGATTACTACAATCGCACGGTATTTGAGTGGATCACTGAGAGCCTAGGTGCTCAAGGCACTGTATGTGGCGGTGGTCGTTACGATGGCCTTGTAGAGCAATTAGGTGGTAAACCAACACCAGCGGTTGGCTTTGCAATGGGCCTAGAGCGTCTAGTACTGATGCTAGAAACGTTGGAACTGACAGACGTTCGTCGCAGTGTTGACGTGTACGTAGTCACAGCGGGTGAAGGCACCATGATGGCAGGAATGAAGCTAGCAGAACAGCTTCGCGAGTCTGTTCCAGGCGTTCGTGTGATGAATCACTTCGGTGGCGGTAACTTCAAGAAACAGTTTAAACGCGCAGACAAAGTTGGTGCTGTTGTAGCATTGGTTCTGGGCGAAAACGAAGTTGCGGATAATACCGTAGTACTGAAAGACTTAGCTGGTGGTGAGCAAGAGACTTACAACCAAGCAGAAGTTGCAGAAAAGATCGCAGCACTGATTTAAGTCTTTTAGTAATCTAACAAAATTACATCCTAGTTCGTAAGCTAAGGCTCCCAAATGTGGAGCCTTTAAACGAAATAGGAACAATGGCAGCTAAGCTGCCATTTACATGTTTTAAGAGGACAGGAAGTGGAACTTTACGATACTGAAGAACAACAAGTTGAAGCCATTAAAGACTGGTGGAAGGAAAACGGCAAAGCCGTCATCATCGGTGCGGTTGTTGGTTTAGGTGGTCTATTTGGCTGGCGTTACTACCAGGATTCTGTGATTCAGGCGAGTGAAGCAGCTTCTCAAAGCTACACGACAGCAATGAATGCTTTGCAAGACAAAGGCACTGATGCTCAAGCTGACGTGAAAGCTTTCATTGAGTCAAATGAAGTAAAAGAATATTCAGTATTGGCTGCACTACAACTTGCTAAAGCACAAGTTGAAGCTCAAGACCTTTCTGCTGCATTGGAGCAACTGAAGTGGGCGCAAAGCAACACTCAAGATGCTGCGTTGTTACCATTGATTAGTTACCGCATTGCGCGTATTGAGACGGAAATGGGTAACTTCGACGCTGCAACGGCAGAGCTAAGTAACGTCACTGATACAGCATGGACAGGTCGTATTGCTGAACTTCGTGGCGATATTGCGATTCGCCAAGGTGACAAAGATGCTGCGTACGCTGCGTATACTGAAGCTCAGCAAGCGGCAGATGCAAGCCCGACACTACAAATGAAATTGGACGATCTGGCGAAATAAGGACCGCATTGGATGAAAAGAGTCTTTAAGAAAGCCTTGCTAGGGGCGTTAACAATGGGAGTACTTGCCGGTTGTGCAGGTGAGAAAGACACCATTGTAATGGCGCCACTACCTCAGGTAGACAGTCAGTTTACAACCAGTAGTGAGTGGAGCACGTCGGTTGGCGATGGTGTCGGTCATTACTTTTCAAAGCTATCCCCTGTATTTGCGAATGATACATTGTTCGTGGCAAGTCGTGATGGCTTAGTAAAAGCTCTCGATCCTGAGAATGGTAAACAACGTTGGCAAACGGACCTAGAAGAAGATGTCATTGCTCGTCTCTCTGGTGGTATCACAGCGGCATACGGAAACCTTTACATTGGCTCTGAGAATGGTGAAGTCATCTCTCTTGACCAAGAAACAGGTGAAATTGTTTGGCGTGTAAAAGTTGGTGGTGAGGTACTGGCGAAGCCAGTTGCAGATTCAGGCCTTATTATCATCAATACTAGCCGAGGCATGTTGATTGCCCTTAATGAGAGTACAGGTGAGCAACGCTGGGCATTGAGTACAGAAGTGCCGAACCTAACTTTACGTGGCGACAGTACTCCGACTGCAATTGGCGGCGGTGTATTTTGGGGAACGGCAAATGGCCGACTCGCAGCTGCTATCGTTGAGCGTGGTCAGTTGATTTGGCAACAGCCTGTTGGTACGCCAAAAGGCGCGACAGAAATTGATCGTTTGGTTGACGTTGATTCATCGCCAATTGTGCTAGGCGGTACTCTTTTCACCATTGGATACAATGGCCAACTTATCGCTATTGACTTGCGTTCAGCGAACCCGATTTGGAAGCGTAATTACTCATCTGCGACAGACATTTCTACAGATGGTAGTCGCATCTTTGTGATAACGGAAAAAGATCATGTTGTTGCCGTTGATTCACGAAGCGGAACTGAGTTGTGGGAAAACAGCTTGCTTGAGCACCGACAACTTACAGCGCCAGTTATTGTTGGCAATTATCTCGTTGTCGGTGACACGCTTGGTTACCTTCACTGGATGGATCGTTCAACGGGCGAATTTGTTGCGCAGCAGTTTGTCGATGATAGTGGCTTGGCAGTTGGCCCGACGTTATTGTCGGATGGTTATGTGATTACAACTCGCAACGGCGATGTAAAGAAACTAACCATTAACGAATAATATCGTGATATAATTCACATTCGGCTCCTGGCTGGTGACAGCTAGGAGCCGTTTTGTTGTTTGAATTTATTAACCCTGACGTGGTTATAGGTAAAAAGCTGGTTTGATTTGGCATCGAGCAAGTCGTTACCTATAACTACAGAAGAAAGATTATTGTAGAGGTTGTTATGGTACCTGTTGTAGCTCTAGTAGGGCGTCCGAACGTAGGTAAATCTACACTATTTAACCGATTGACTCGCACTCGTGACGCGTTGGTTGCGGACTTTCCAGGCCTAACGCGAGACCGTAAATATGGCCAGGCGAGACTTGGTGAAGAGCACGAATTCATTGTGATTGATACTGGTGGTATCGATGGCACAGAAGAAGGCGTGGAAACAAAGATGGCAGAACAGTCATTAGCCGCGATTGATGAGGCTGATGTTGTGTTGTTCCTTGTTGACGGTCGTGCTGGTCTGACACCTTCAGATGAAGCAATTGCTGCGCATCTGCGTAAAATTGAAAAGCCAGCGATGCTGGTAGTAAACAAAATCGATGGTATTGATGCCGATGCGGCGTGTGCTGACTTTTGGCAGCTCGGCGTGGATGATATGTACCAGATTGCGGCCGCTCATGGCCGTGGTGTGACCGCTTTGCTTGAGCGTGCTTTATCTCCATTCTTTGATGATCTATTAACAAGTGAATCTGAAGACGGTGAGATTGAAGACCTGACTGGATTCGAAGACGAAGAGCCTCTTGTTGAAGATTACACTGAAGAAGACGCAGAAGCTGAATTCAAGCGCCTTCAAGAGCAGCCGATTAAGTTGGCGATCATCGGTCGTCCGAATGTAGGTAAATCGACACTGACTAACCGTATTCTGGGTGAAGAACGTGTAGTTGTATACGATATGCCAGGTACAACGCGCGACTCTATCTACATCCCGATGGAACGTGATGGACGCGAATACGTACTGATTGACACTGCAGGTGTTCGTCGTCGTGGTCGTATCAATGAAACGGTTGAAAAGTTCTCTGTTGTTAAGACGCTGAAAGCGGTAGAAGATGCAAACGTCGTTCTACTGGTGATTGATGCTCGTGAAAATATTTCAGACCAAGACCTAAGCTTGCTTGGTTTTGCACTGAATGCTGGCCGCTCAATTGTCATCGCCGTTAACAAGTGGGATGGTCTAGACAGTGACGTGAAAGAAAGCGTGAAGAAAGAACTGGACCGCCGTCTAGGATTCGTCGATTTCGCGCGTATCCACTTTATCTCTGCGCTGCACGGTACTGGCGTTGGTCACTTGTTTGAATCTATCCAAGAAGCATATAACTCGGCGACAACGCGCGTGGGTACGTCAGTACTGACGCGTATCATGAAGATGGCAGTGGATGATCACCAGCCGCCAATGGTTCGTGGTCGTCGTATCAAACTCAAATACGCACACGCAGGTGGTTACAACCCACCGATCGTTGTTATCCACGGTAACATGGTTCGTGAATTACCAGATTCGTATAAACGTTATCTGATGAACTACTTCCGTAAGTCTCTGGAAATTATGGGAACACCGATTCGCATTAACTTCCACAACAGTGATAACCCATACGAGAACCGTACGAATAAGCTTACGCTATCACAAGAGCGTAAACGCAAACGTATGATGTCGATGGTGAAAAACCGCAATAAATAATGAAATTCGAATACCCAAGTTTTTACTTGGGTATTTTTTTATCAAAAGTAATCGTAAAAATGACTATCACAGCAACAAAGACTCTTTTTTGTCATCAAACATGGCAATTAGAAGCACAAATACAGCTCGTTCAATCTACGGAAGAAGTGACTTACGTTATTACAGATGTCACGCCGTTCCATCCCGTTAGTCACATATGGCCGGATCACCCTGCAGACAAAGGAACGTTGAAGGTGAATGGGGCTGAGCATGATGTGGTAGATTGCCAAGTTGGGGCAGTGGAGCAGGAAAGTGGTGCTCTGTACGTGGGTAGTGACATCCCTGTAAAGCGTGATGCTGAAGGTTGGGTGTTTGTCGTCGTGCATGTTTTATCACGTACGGAATCATTTGCAATTAATGACTTGGTAACATTAGCGGTAGATAAAGACTATCAAAATGCTTTGAGTCGAGGCCACACTGCAGGACACTTAGCGTATTTGGCGTTGAATAAAGTACTATCGGAAGACTATTGGCGAAAAGACGCAGACCGCAAAGACCCACATGGTTATTATGACTTTAATAGCTATGCGCAAGTTACTAGTTATGTCACTCCAGACAAGTGCCTCGATACGTACCGTTTAGGCAAAACACTCCGTAAAAGAGGATTAAACAGTGCAGATATGCTGAATGACCTCCAGGCGATTGCAGAAAAAGTGAATGGCCAACTGCTTGAATGGCTTCAAAGAGATGCGATGATCACCATGGAATGCCACGGCGATAGATTAACGGATTCTCGCTATTGGAAGTGCGATTTAGGGGAAGGTCAATTAGCGGTAATCCCTTGTGGTGGAACGCATGCGAGCCATTTAAATGAGTTTACTTTTATCCAAGTTAAACTCGTTAAGCTCGACGCTCAAACTATCGAAATGCACACCAATGTAAATACTGCTTTTTGAATAAGATCTTTTTATTAAATTCTGATTTTTCGTTTAATTAAATCTCTCTAAGGTTTTTTATTCTGTGTTAAATTGGAATGCAGAATATGTAACTTATGCTTTCGGTGTGTGGTTATATAAATATTCTTTTAAGGGGTGATCGCTGATCAAGGAGTAAATATCAGACGATCAGTATAAGATCCTACGTATCAAGTATGGTTAACGCCTCGTGAAACTTGTTGGGGCGGTGATGAAGATCAACATACTTGTTCGTTATTTTGAGTAGCATGCGTTACTCGAAATTGCTTAGTTTAGAGAGGAACGGGATATGCAGCAGAACATTTGCCCGACTTGCAATGTCGAACTGGAATGGACAGGACAATACCATTGTGCACAGTGTGAATTGGATTTTAAAAAAGTAGGTTTTTGCCCTGATTGTGAGGCGGAGCTGGAGAAGCTGCAAGCATGCGGTGCTGCGAGTTACTTTTGTAATGTGTGTAATGAACTCAAATCAAAATCACGTGTCCGATTTGAGTTCCAGAAAATCAGTTAACCAGAGTTTGTATTCAGTTAACGGTAGAGCGAACGTCGCCTTCGGCTAATCGAGTAATCAATACATCTCCCGATTTTACATCTGAAGATTGAGTAATCACTTTACCTTGCTCAGTTTGAGTAATTGAGTAACCTCGTTTCAATGTCGCTAGTGGGCTGACGGTGTCTAACTTCTCTGCAGCAATCGCGAGTTGATGGCGCATAGTCAGTAATTTGCGATCCATTGCATCCATGAGCTTTTGCTCAACACGTTCTAGCTTCGACTTCTGCTCGGCAAGGCGTGTTACAGGAGAATTTAATTGCAGCCGATAATGTTGACGCTCGATTCGCTGTTGACGCAAGGCAATAAAACGACTCATCGCTCGCTGTAAGCGCATGTCCAACTCATCTAACTGTTGCGTCTGACGTTGCAAGCGATAGCTTGGGTGCTGTCTCTCTAGACGGTGCACTAATTGAGCAGATTGCTGCTTTTGTTGTGCTAGGTAGTAACGCATCGCACTCGCTAACTTATGCTGGCGGGTAACTAAAGCTTGATCTTTGTGGCTGTTATCACGGCTTACTAGCTCAGCGGCTGCTGATGGAGTAGGCGCGCGTACGTCGGCGACAAAATCAGCTATTGTCACGTCAACTTCATGTCCAACGGCGCTAATAATAGGAATTTGGCTTGCTGCAATCGTGCGAGCTAATATCTCGTTGTTAAAGCACCATAAGTCTTCTAATGAACCACCACCTCGGCCCACAATTAGTACATCACATTCATCACGGCTGTTAGCGCGACCAATGGCTTGTGCAATTTGAATGGCTGCGTCCTCACCTTGTACCACTGTCGGATAAATCACAACAGGTAGGGAAGGATCACGACGTTTCAATACGTCTAAGATATCGTAAAGCGCGGCACCAGTTTTCGATGTGATGACGCCAACACGTTTAGGGTGTTCAGGCAAAGATTGCTTATTGATTTGCGCGAACAACCCTTCTGCTGCAAGCTTCATTTTCAGCTCTTCAAACTCTTGTTGAAGACGGCCATCACCTTCCGGTTGCATGCTTTCGATGATCAATTGGTAGTCACCGCGAGGCTCATAAAGAGACAGACGAGCTTTTACTAGGACTTGATTACCGTTAGCGGGTTTGAAAGTCACGCGGCGATTGTTACCACGAAACATGGCACATTTAACTTGAGCGCGAGAGTCTTTAAGAGTGAGGTACCAGTGACCAGAGACAGGAGCTGAAAAGTTGGATATCTCTCCGACGAGCCAAACGATCCCCATTTCGTTTTCAAGGAGTAAACGAACTTCTGCGTTGAGACGAGAAACAGTAAAGATGTTTTGATTGGTCTTGGAGAGCACAGCTAATCTCTTAGACGTGAGTATGGAAATTAGCGGTAATATAATACATAGCAAGGGGGTAATTGCAAGAAAAAAATTAAAAAATTTGTGGTCAAGCGATTGCGTTAACCGTATAATCCCTCCGCAATATCTAATCCAAATGTAGCTTGTTGCTAACACAGGTTACCCTCATTATGCGAAACGATGAGATTGGATTGTTCTTTTTACTCTTCTAATTGTGAGATATTGCAAATGCTAAGAATTGCCAAAGAAGCGCTGACATTCGATGACGTACTACTTGTGCCAGCACACTCCACCGTTCTCCCAAACACAGCTGATCTTCGCACTCAGCTAACTAAGAACATCACCCTAAACATCCCAATGATTTCAGCGTCTATGGACACTGTTACTGAAGCTCGTCTAGCAATTGCGCTAGCGCAAGAGGGTGGCATTGGCTTTATCCACAAGAACATGTCTATTGAGCAGCAGGCAGCCGAAGTTCGTAAAGTTAAGAAGTTCGAAGCTGGTATGGTAACTGACGCGGTTACTGTAAACCCTGACGCGACCATCGCTGATGTTGTTGCACTCACTGAAAAGCATGGTTTTGCAGGTTTCCCTGTTGTCACTGTGAGCAATGAGCTTGTTGGTATTATCACTGGTCGTGACGTTCGTTTTGTGACGGACCTTTCTAAGAAAGTATCTTCAGTAATGACGCCAAAAGAGAAGTTGGCAGCAGTTAAAGAAGGTGCAACACGAGAAGAAGTGCAAGAGAAAATGCACGAAGCTCGTGTAGAGAAAGTATTGGTTGTGAATGATGAGTTCCAACTAACCGGTATGATTACTGCGAAAGACTTCCACAAAGCAGAACGTAAACCAAACGCATGTAAAGATGAGCGTGGTCGCCTACGTGTTGGCGCAGCCGTTGGTGCTGGCGCTGGTAACGAAGAGCGTGTTGCTGCTCTAGTTGAAGCAGGCGTTGACATTCTACTTATCGACTCTTCACACGGACATTCTGAAGGTGTTCTAAACCGCATCCGCGAAACTCGCGCTGCTTACCCAGATCTAGACATCATCGGTGGTAACGTAGCAACAGGTGCTGGTGCTAAAGCACTAATCGAAGCTGGCGTAAGCGCAGTGAAAGTTGGTATCGGCCCTGGTTCTATCTGTACAACTCGTATTGTAACGGGTGTGGGAGTTCCACAAATCACTGCAATCGCAGATGCGGCAGAAGTGGCTAATGATTATGGTATTCCGGTTATTGCTGATGGTGGTATCCGTTTCTCAGGTGATATCTGTAAAGCAATCGTAGCTGGCGCATCATGTGTGATGGTTGGTTCTATGTTTGCTGGTACTGAAGAAGCGCCGGGTGAAGTGATTCTATACAATGGCCGTTCTTACAAGTCTTACCGCGGCATGGGTTCTCTTGGTGCTATGTCTCAAGGTTCTTCTGACCGTTACTTCCAGTCTGACAACGCAGCGGACAAGCTAGTACCAGAAGGCATTGAAGGTCGTATCGCATACAAAGGCCGTCTAAAAGAGATCGTACACCAACAAATGGGTGGTCTACGTTCAAGCATGGGTCTAACTGGTTCTGCAACTATCGAAGATATGCGTACGAAAGCTGAATTTGTACGTATCTCTGGTGCAGGTATGCAAGAGTCTCATGTACACGATGTTCAAATTACTAAGGAAGCGCCGAACTACCGTCTAGGGAACTAATTACCTAACGGAAACGTTTGCTTTTTCCTTGAAGCATTAAGAAGAGGCGAGTACACTCGCCTCGGTTTTAATCACTTAGCCTTAAAAAGACTGCTCAAAATGACAAAAAATATCCATGACCAACGTATTCTGATCTTGGACTTCGGTTCTCAGTACACTCAATTAGTAGCACGCCGCGTACGTGAAATCGGCGTTTACTGTGAACTATGGAGCTGGGATGTAGAAGAAGCGGATATTCGCGAATTCAACCCAGATGGCATTATCCTATCTGGCGGTCCAGAAAGCGTAACGGAAGAGAACTCTCCACGCGCGCCTCAATATGTGTTTGATTCTGGTGTTCCTTTGCTTGGCGTATGTTACGGCATGCAAACCATGGCGGAACAGCTAGGAGGCAAAGTGGCGGGCTCTAACGAACGTGAGTTTGGCTACGCTCAGGTTAAAGTTTCTGGTGAATGTGCTCTATTTAAAGACCTTGAAGCAACTCAAGACGTTTGGATGAGCCATGGCGACAAAGTAGTAGAGATCCCAGCCGATTTCGTAAAAGTTGGTGAGACAGACACTTGTCCTTACGCTGCGATGGCGAACGAAGAGAAGAAATACTACGGTGTTCAGTTCCACCCAGAAGTGACACACACAAAAGGTGGCCTACAAATGCTTGAGAACTTTGTTCTTGGCGTATGTGGCTGTGAGCGTCTATGGACTTCGGAATCTATCATCGAAGACGCGGTTGCTCGCATTAAAGAGCAAGTGGGTGACGACGAAGTTATCCTAGGTCTATCTGGTGGTGTTGATTCATCGGTAGTTGCGATGCTGGTTCACCGCGCAATCGGCGACAAGCTAACGTGTGTATTTGTTGATAACGGTCTACTTCGTCTAAACGAAGGTCAACAAGTAATGGATATGTTCGGCGACCAATTTGGTTTGAACATCATCAAGGTTGACGCTGAAGAACGCTTCCTAAAAGCACTTGAAGGCAAGTCTGACCCAGAAGAGAAGCGTAAGACTATCGGTCACGTATTCGTAGATGTATTCGATGAAGAGTCTAAGAAGCTGAAAAACGCGAAATGGTTAGCTCAAGGTACGATTTATCCTGATGTAATCGAGTCAGCTGCATCTAAGACTGGTAAAGCGCACGTGATCAAATCGCACCACAACGTGGGCGGTCTTCCAGATGACATGGAAATGGGTCTTGTTGAGCCACTACGTGAGCTGTTCAAAGATGAAGTACGTAAGATTGGTCTAGAGCTAGGCCTGCCTTATAACATGCTTTACCGCCACCCATTCCCAGGTCCAGGTCTAGGTGTTCGTGTTCTTGGTGAAATCAAGAAAGAATACTGTGACTTGCTACGTCGTGCTGATGCTATCTTTATTGAAGAGCTTCACGCTGCAGACCTATATGACAAAGTATCTCAAGCGTTCACGGTATTCCTACCAGTTCGCTCTGTAGGTGTAATGGGCGATGGCCGTAAATACGACTGGGTTGTATCACTGCGTGCAGTAGAAACCATCGACTTTATGACGGCACACTGGGCGCACCTACCATACGACTTCCTTGGTAAGGTATCTAACCGTATTATCAACGAAGTTGATGGCATTTCTCGTGTTGTTTACGACATTTCAGGTAAGCCACCAGCGACTATCGAGTGGGAATAATTTTCCTCTAGACAGTTGAGTTTATAAGAACCAGCCTTCGGGCTGGTTTTTTTGTACTTCAAGTTTGTGAAGAGGAGGCTCAACTTTTTCGTGAGAGATATATACATGCGGTTAAATTAAATATATATTCATTTTAATTGTTTGATTATCATAAATGGTATTGCTATGGAACAGGCTGACGTTACCTCTCTCATTCCCATCCTTATTACTCTTTTCCTCGCGCTGACCACAAGAAATGTCGTTGTTGGTTTATTCGCCGGTGTGGTGAGTGGTGTCGCTATGCTCGAAGGGACATTTGTCGAAAAAGGGCCACTAGACTCGTTTAGTGCATTGATGAAAAGCTATCTACTGCCGCAATTAACTGACAGCTACAATGCGGGCGTCATTTTGCTCTTGGTCTTTATTGGTGGCTTTGTTGCCTTGATGGAGAAATCTGGCGGTGGTGTGGCGTTTGCTAAAAAGGTTACTCAATGGGTTGCGAGTAAATGCCAAGCTCAACTGTCCGCATGGTTCGGTGGTGTGGTTATTTTCTTCTCAGACCTTGGTACACCACTGATTGTTGGCCCTGTTTTTCGCCCTTTATTTGATAAGTTAAAAGTATCACGCCAAAAATTAGCTTTTATTATCGACTCTACTTCCTCTCCCGTCGCAATCTTGATCCCTTTTATCGGATGGGGCGTTTACATCATGGGATTGATTCAAAAAGAGTTTACTGCCCTGAATGTCAGTATGAGTGATTGGGGGGCTTTCATTGGTGCGATCCCGTATCAGTTTTACGCCTTTCTTGCGATCGCGATTGTGCCGATTGTCTCTTTCTTCAAATTAGATTTCGGACCGATGGCGAAGGCTGAGCAACTAGCAGAGCAGGGCTCCGACTTTGGGAAAGTGCAGGAGTCCATGAATGTGTTTACGCATAAAAATGCAAAATCTAGTTTTGTATGGGCACCTTTGCTCGTTATGCTGGTGGTTCTATGTACCATCCTCGTGCCACACGGTTTTCCATTTCAAAAAGTGGCAGGATCAACGTTTAGGGCTGCACTTTCTTCTGCATATTTCTTCGCGGCCTTCACTTTAATTGCGCTGATGGCGTTTTATGGCGTAAGAAAGCTTTCGGATGGTATTCAGGTTTATCTGAAAGGGATGTCAAACATGATGTCAGTGGCGGTGATTCTGGTATTGGCTTGGGCGCTTAGCTCGGTTGGGAAAGAATTAGGTGCAGCTGCATACATTGCTGAACAAGCTCAAGCCGGTTTCCCTTACTGGTTATTGCCAGCGGTTGCGTTTTTACTGGCCGGTATTATCTCGTTCGCTACGGGATCATCTTGGGGGACGTTTGCCATCATGATGCCATTAGTGATCCCAACTGCCGTCGCGATTGATGCACCACTGTTGGTTTGTATTGGTGCGGTATTATCTGGTGGCTTGTTTGGCGATCACTGTTCTCCCATCTCTGAAACTACGATTTTGTCGTCGACAGGAGCGGGGTGTGAACAGTATGAGCACTTCCGTACACAATTACCTTACGCATTACTCAATGGAATGATCGCATTGGGGTGTTTTCTTTTAGCTGGAATCAACGCCTCACCAGTGATTGTGCTTGCCGCAATTATTTCTCAGTGTGTGGTTTATTTTGTGCTGTCTAAACAAAAGTCAACCGCGAAGCTAGAGGTGGTTTCGGCAGATCAATAAAGAGAGAAACATCACAAAGCGGAGGCTCACAGGGTCTCCGCTTTTCTTTTGAGTCAAGGTAACATTTTTCTTGTGACAAAATGTGTGTGAGGACCTATTTATTCATTTTGTCTCGCAGAATCAACGTACTTGGCTCGGTGTTTCGTATATATGATCCACTATATGTCTAGTTATTCCTCGTATATTGTATTGTTGAAATCCGGAGACTAGACATGTTTGCACTCAAACATCTTCCTCTTGCATTGAGTTGTGTCTTAGCAGCACAAGTGAATGCGAGTATGAATATTCAGCCCGATCCGCAAAATCCGAATGGTTATGTTATTGCTCGTGGTGACGTTCAAGCCGTAGAGCAAAGCAAAACTTCTGATCCTATGTATGCCATTTGGTCACAAGCATTAGAGACACGCCCGAACTCAGTGGTTGAAGCGATTGTTCCAGGGGCGACAACCAACCCAGAAAACGTGAAGCGTGTAGAGCGTGTATTCCCCGAAAGTGAGTGGGACTTCCTGACTCAAATGGCGGCACCTGAATACACTTACACGCGTTTCCTACGTGCAATTGGTAAGTTCCCTGCATTCTGTGGTGAGTACACAGACGGTCGTGATTCGGATGCAATTTGTAAAAAATCGATCGTGACAGCGTTTGCTCACTTTGCACAAGAAACCGGTGGCCATATTTCGATTGATAACGTATCGGATAATCCGCTAGGGTTGGAAGAGTGGCAGCAAGCTTTGGTTCATGTGCGAGAAATGGGATGGTCTGAAGGGCAAGAAGGTTACACAACAGGTTGTGGTCAGAATGACTGGCAAAATAAGCGTTGGCCATGTGAACCAGGACAAGGTTATTTTGGACGTGGTGCTAAACAGCTTTCTTACCATTTTAACTATGGCGCGTTCTCTGAAGTGATGTTTGATGGCGATGCATCTGTATTGCTGAAAAATCCAGGCTTGGTTGCGGATTCGTGGCTGAACTTAGCATCGGCTATCTGGTTCTTCCTAACCCCACAAGCACCGAAACCTGCAATGCTACATGTGATTGACCGTACTTGGGTGCCTTCACAGCGTGAGCTTGATGCTGGCATTGGTTACGGCTTTGGTACCACCATCAACGTGATCAATGGTGGTATTGAGTGTGGTGAGCAAAACAAGGATAAAGGTCAACCTGTTAACCGTATTCGTTATTGGGAAGGTCTTGCCGCCCATTATCAAATTCCAATTGAAGCCGATGAGACCAATACCTGTTGGCAGCAGACGCCTTACGGTAGCTTAAATCTGAATGGTGCGACAGACGTGTTGTACACCAACTGGGATGGAAACTGGAAATACTACTCAGATCGTCCGGGAGGCCACTCTTTTGAATGTGAACTTGTTGGTTTCCAAACGGCTTACTCTGCGCTAGTTGCAGGTGATTATGAGAAATGTGTAACTAACTTCTACCAATCTCATGCGGGTTGGCCAGAAGTTCGTGTAGTTGACAAGTTAGATCCAGTGGATCCGGTCGATCCGCCTGTAGGTGGTGTGGCAGCTTGGGATTCTGGCAAAGTATACAACACGGGGGAACAAGTCTCTTACCAAGGTGCTGTTTACGAAGCGAAATGGTGGTCACAAGGTAATGAGCCAACGAAAGGAGACCCGTGGAAGCTGGTTTCAGGCACTCCTACGGAGCCGCCTACAACGGAACCTGAACCACCGGTGACTGAGCCAGAGCCGCCCGTCACAGAACCTGAGCCGCCAGTAACCGAGCCAGAACCACCAGTGACAGGCAATTTTATTCAGTGGGAGCCGGGTGTAACGCAAGTCGCTAACGGCGATAAAGTGACGTACCAAAACAAATGTTTTGTTGCGAAAAATGGCCCAGGAGTGTGGGAAAGCCCAACGCAAAGCAACTGGTTCTGGGACGAGATTTCTTGTCAGTGATCGAGTAAAAAACAACCTAACCATCTATAAAGACTCTGCTTTTTTGCAGGGTCTTTTTTTATATATGTAGTGGTTTATTTATGGAATCTAAGTTTTCAATAACAGCTTTTCTCTTTTGTTCTGGAGCCCATTAAAATTCGCGCGCATTTTTTATCAACATTTTTGAAAAAAGGTATTTGTACATGTCGACAAAACTGGCTAACCCAGCACCGCTAGGTCTAATGGGTTTCGGTATGACCACTATTCTGCTCAATATTCATAATGCAGGATTTTTCCCAATTGACTCTATGATTCTAGCGATGGGCATCTTTTACGGTGGCCTTAGCCAAGTAATCGTTGGCATCATGTGCTTTAAACGCGGTGATACATTCGGCACAACTGCGTTTACTTCTTACGGTCTATTTTGGCTAACATTGGTTGGTCTAATCGTAATGCCTCACATGGGTCTTCCTGCAAGCCCTGCAAGCTTTATGGGTTGGTACCTAGCGCTTTGGGGCATCTTCACTGGTTTCATGTTCATTGGTTCTCTATGTTACCCAACAGCGAAGCAAGTGGTATTTGGTTCTCTAACTATCCTGTTCTTCTTGCTTGCTGCTCGTGATTTCACTGGTAGCGAAGTGATCGGTGCTATCGCTGGCTTCGAGGGTATCTTCTGTGGCGCAAGTGCAATTTACTTCGCAATGGCGCAAGTACTGAACAACGAATTTGGTCGTGAAGTGTTACCTGTCGGTAAAGCAAAAATCGCTCGTAAAGTTGAAGCGGTTATCGCCTAAGCTGTTACTCATAATGAAGAAAGGGGGATTAACCATTGGTTAATCCCCCTTTTTTATGTCCTCAATCGGACCACTGCTTTTTCTTATTTATGTGATAACGCTATGTTGATGGTTGCTCAACAGTTTCTGCGCTATTGCTGTCTGCCGTTGGAGCTTTACCCGTTTTACGTCGGTACTTATCTTCCCAGTAATCTGCGCCTTTAATGCCCAGTGCAACAGGGTTAAATGTAAAATCGGTCACACCACGTTTTTGTTGTTCTTCGTAGTCGTTCAGTGCTTTGAGTGCAGGCTTCGACATAAAGAAAATGATCAAAATACCGATGATGTTTAGCCACGCCATCAGTCCTACACCTACATCACCCATCGCCCATGCTAAGTTGGCGGTTTTCACGGTTCCGTAGAACACGGATGAAATAATGATGACTTTCAGAATAAACATCAGTCCATTTACTTTGAACGTACGACGAATGTAAGCAATGTTCGTTTCTGCAATGTAGTAGTAAGCCAGAATGGTCGTAAACGCGAAGAAGAATAGAGCGATTGCGATGAATGGTTTACCCACGCCAGGTAGTGCGCTTTCGATCGCCATCTGTGTAAACACAGGGCCATTTGCACCAATATCCGCTGGTAGGTTTTGAACCAGGAATGTACCTTCAATCGCACCATTTACGTTGTACGCGCCAGTGATAAGAATCATGAACGCGGTTGCTGAACACACAAGTAATGTATCGATGTAAATAGAGAAAGATTGAACAAGACCTTGCTGAGCTGGGTGATCAACACTCGCTGCTGCTGCTGCGTGAGGACCAGTACCTTGACCTGCTTCGTTGGAGTAGACACCACGTTTTACACCCCAGCCGATTGCTGCACCAACGCCTGCCATTGGTGTGAACGCGTCACCAATGATCATGCCGAAAATGCGTGGAACCTCACCAATGTTTAGAAGAATGATGACAAACGCAGTAATGATGTAAGCTAACGCCATAAATGGCACAACGACTTGGGTAAAGTTCGCGATACGCTTTACGCCACCAAAAATGATGAAAGCTAAAATGACACAAACAACCGTACCAGTGAAAATTTTAGCAAAACTGAAGGTACCAATAGCGGTTTCAATCATGTCACCTGAGCCAAATGCGGCTTCTACTGCGTTACCGATACTGTTCGATTGAACGCCAGGAAGTAGAACACCACAAGCAAAGATGGTCGCGATAGCAAAGATCCAAGCGTACCATTTTTGTCCCATTGCTTTCTCAATATAGTAAGCAGGGCCACCACGGAACTCGCCTTCGTCTTCTTCTTTATAAATTTGTGCAAGTGTTGATTCTGCGTATGCGGTTGCAGCGCCAAAGAAGGCAACGACCCACATCCAGAATACGGCACCTGGGCCACCGAAACCGATAGCAGCAGCAACACCAGCAATGTTACCTGTACCTACACGGCCAGATAGTGAAACGGCAAGTGCCTGAAATGATGATATCCCTTTTGTTGAACTCTTCCCTGAAAGTAATAAGCGCCACATCTCAAAGAAGTGACGAATTTGTACAAAACGCGTCATGATTGAATAGAACAAACCTGCGCCAAGGCACAAATAGATCAGTACCGGGCTCCAAATAATTCCATTCAGAAAATCAACTAATGACTGCATGAGTATTTTCCCTGTTAGTTGTGTTTGTGGTTGTTTTTCACACAATACATTACCCTTTATGTAATGCAATTGTTAACTTTTTTAGCTACAAATCCTTTGTAGCGTGATGATGAACACAGAATGGAGAGTAGTTGTTAAAATTTGGTTCTTGTTGCTTATTTGCTCCTTTTAGGTAGAAGATTTGCCTGATGATTAATTATGCAGCACATTGTCATTTAAATGTACTGCGATTTTGATGAGTTAAAAATGCCAATGGTTATGCATTTTGTGGAGTAAGTGTCTGTCTGTTTTTTGTTCAGTCATGTGCTCAGGCGTAACGACAAAGGTTAAGTTCCGCATTATCCATCACTTTTGCTTTTTCACCTTTCATTACGCTTGCTAGCAATTGACCTGAACCACAAGCCATCGTCCAGCCCAGAGTTCCGTGTCCGGTGTTAGTAAAAAGGTTATCGTATTTAGTCGCGCCGATAATTGGTGTGCCATCAGGCGTCATTGGCCTAAAGCCGCTCCAAAACTCAGCTTGGCTGAAGTCACCACAACGAGGAAAAAGATCACGGATGACCATTTCGATAGTGTTTTTGCGCTTTTGTGGAAGGGAAGTATCAAACCCTGCTAATTCTGCGGTGCCAGCTACGCGAATTCTGTCATCAAATCGAGTCATAGCGACTTTATAGGTTTCATCCATCACAGTAGATCGAGGAGAGAAGTGTTCATCTTCCATCGGGATGGTGAGTGAATAGCCTTTGACAGGGTAGACCGGAATATCAATATCGAGTTGCTTGAGTAGCGCTGTAGAGTAGCTGCCAGAGGCCACTACATATTGGTCTGCTTTAAATTGTCCTCGGTTCGTTTGGACACCTATGATCTTTTTGCCTACTGTAACCCAATTGCTTACTTCAGTATCGAACTCAAATCGGACACCGTGTGCCTTAGCAAGCTCCGTTAGTTGTTGGCAAAATTGATGGCAATCGCCCGTTTCGTCATCAGGTAGATGCAAGCCACCAACCAGTTTGTCTTTCACAAGTGCAAGCCCTGGCTCTTGTTCAATACATTGTTCGACGTCCATTAGCTTAAATCGGGTTCCGCTTTGTTCAAGGAGCTGCATGTCCTTTTCAATAGTTTGCAGCTGTTGATGTGTTCGGAATACTTGCAAGGTACCAAACTGACGCCCTTGATACTCAATGGCGTGTTCTTGGCGTAACTGTTCTAAGCAAATACGGCTGTGGTTAGCGATCGAAAGCATGCGAGCCTTGTTAACTTGATAGCGAGGTAGGGTGCAGTTCGCGACCATTTTACTCGCCCAGCGGATCATGTCGGCATTCAGAGTGGGTTTGATTTTAAGTGGAGCATGCTCCTCCATTAACCACTTAATGGCTTTAACAGGAACACCAGGCGCAGCCCAAGGCGAAGAATAGCCATACGAGATCTGCCCGGCATTGGCGAAGCTCGTTTCCATGGCACTGCTTGGTTGGCGGTCAATGACGGTAACTTGATAGCCTGCTTGAGATAAATACCAAGCAGAGGTTAAGCCGATAACGCCGCTGCCTAATACGATGACTTCCATTGATGCACTCCACACATTTATCAGAGTGCTCAGTTTCTTTTCTTTACCTTTTGTTAACAATCGATATAAATTACACGCAGCGTTTAGAAAAACTATAGGCTCAAGGATGAAAAGTAATCTGATAAGTGGCTTATGTCTATTTAGCCAAGTCGCGGAGTACAACAGCTTTACTGGTGCTGCAAGACATTTACACCTCACCACTGGTGCCATAAGCCAACAAATTATTCATTTGGAAGCGTTATTAGGTTTTACTTTATTTGAACGCCACTCTCGCGGTATTCGTTTAACCGTAAAAGGCACTCAGTTACACCAAGCGACGCAGTTTCACTTTTCGGAACTGAGCAAATTGCTTGATGAGCTCAAAGTAGAAAAGCAAACTAATGAAATTCGTTTGAAGTTGACGCCTTCTTTTGCTTTCAAATGGTTAGTCCCAAAGCTCGAAAGCTTCCATCATGATAATCCGGATATCCAAGTACAAATCTTTGCGGAAGGTGCGCTGGTAAATAGTGAGATAAAAGACTATGACGTCGCAATTGACTATGGTCTTCATCCTTATAGAAATGCTAACGCGGAGCTGATTTTGGATGAGCATCTGCTGCCGGTGATGAGTCCAAAATACCTTGAAGATCATGGCTGGCTAAAAACGTTGTTTGGTGAACAAAAAACCTCAATGCCAGTGAAGCAATGGCAAGAGGCGACGCTACTACACGATGCGATGCCATGGGAAAAAGCGACGCGTGACTATGAGTGGCTATATTGGGCGTCAGCGATGGGGTTGGATTTTAAAACCGATATCGGACACTTTTTTAATCGAACGGATATGGCGATGTCTGCAGCCGAAGCAGGCGTTGGGATTGCGATGGCACGAATGGCACTGATTGAGGATGAATTGACGACAGAGCGTTTGGTTTCTCCATTCAAACCGATTCCTGCCAATGCAGGGTATTACTTGATCATGAACACACGTACGAATGCGACAGAAACGTTTCGTCACTGGTTACTTGGACAGTTGAATTAGCGTTTTATCTCTGTGATTCATCCCTACGTTATTTGTTGAAAAATTGGGCAATATAAGTTTTAAGCAAGGTAAGTGCTTTGCTTGCCGCTATTTGAGTGATGAAAGACAGGGAAGAACATGAAAGACGAAACGCTATCCATCCATTTTGGTTACGAAACTGACCCTACCACTAAATCTGTCGCGACGCCGATTTATCAAACAGTCGCGTACGAGTTTGACAACGCGCAGCACGGCGCTGATCTGTTTAACTTGGAAGTGCCGGGGAATATCTACACTCGCATCATGAATCCGACTAACGATGTTCTGGAAAAACGCATGGCGGCGTTAGAAGGCGGCATTGCTGGATTGGTCGTGAGTGCGGGGAGTGCAGCGATTAACTATGCAATTCTGACCTTAGCGCAAGCGGGCGATAACATCGTTTCTACGCCGCAACTTTATGGCGGTACTTATACCTTGTTTGCGCACATGCTCCCAAATCAAGGTATTCAGGTGAAGTTTGCTAAAGATGACAAGCCAGAAAGTTTGGCCGAATTAATTGATGAAAATACCAAAGCGGTGTACTGCGAGAGCATTGGTAACCCTGCGGGTAATATCATCGATTTAGAACGTGTGGCGGAGCTTGCTCATGCACAAGGCGTACCTGTGATTGTGGATAACACCGTTGCGACGCCAGTGCTTTGCAAACCCATCGAATTTGGTGCGGATATCGTAGTTCACTCTCTCACTAAATACGTTGGTGGGCATGGCACCACATTAGGTGGCGTGATTGTGGATTCAGGTAAATTCCCTTGGGCGCAGCACAAAGACCGCTTTCCTGTTTTCAACCAACCAGAACCTTCTTACCACGGCGTGGTGTATACCGAAGCGTTTGGTGAGGCGGCATTTATCGGGCGTGCGCGTACCGTACCACTGCGTAATACCGGAGCAGCATTATCACCGATGAATGCATTTATGCTTATGCAAGGGCTAGAAACGTTACCGCTGCGTATGGAGCGCCATACCGAGAACACACTCAAAGTGGCTGAATTCTTGGAACAGAATGACAAAGTCAGTTGGGTAAGTTATGCCGGATTGCCAAGTTCTGAACACTTCCATCTCGCCGAAAAATACATGAAAGGTAAGCCTTCTGCGATTTTGTCGTTTGGTTTAAAAGACGGTTATGACGCAGGTGTGCGTTTTTATGATGCTTTGAAAATCTTTAAGCGTTTGGTGAACATTGGCGATGCAAAATCATTGGCTTGCCATCCTGCATCGACGACTCATCGTCAATTGAGCGAAGCAGAACAAAAACAAGCTGGTGTGTCTCCAGAGATGATTCGTTTATCGGTGGGCATTGAACATATTGACGATATTCTAGCCGATTTAGAACAGGCACTAAACGCGTAAAACGATTCTGTTTTTAGCTTTGGGTTACCCATAGGCCAGCCTTTAAAAAGCTGGCCTATTTTTATTTTATTGTTTAAATATCAAGGGTTTTGGTGTTTTTGGATTGTGGTATTCCAAAAGCTCATAGAGGGTGAGATTTATTCTCTTGTCACGTTTGGGGTGGTTCCTGATGATGTGTGCAAGTATTACACATTGGAAGGGACTCAAATGTCTTACGTATTTCACCGTCATTGCCATGCCACGCTGCCAATCATCGATAGAGGTGAAGGTGTTTATCTATTCGATAAGCATGGAAAGCAGTATCTCGATGCTTGTGGTGGTGCTGCGGTATCAAACCTTGGCCACAGTCATCACGCCGTTAAAAAAGCCATGTTGGAACAGATCGAGCGAGTGCCATTTGCTCATACTGGATTTTTTACTAGTGACAACAGTGAGCGCCTAGCAGAATTGATTTGTCAGCACATGCCTGAACAGTTCAACCATGTGTATTTAGTCAGTGGCGGATCAGAAGCGGTGGAGTCGGCACTAAAAATGGCGCGGCAGTATTTCGTGGAATCAGGTAAGCCAGAGAAAAAGCAATTCATCGCGCGTCAGCAAAGTTATCACGGTAATACCTTGGGGGCTTTGGCTGTCGGAGGTAATGAATGGCGACGTGAACCGTTCAAACCCATCTTACACCCGAGCCATCATATCGCCCCTTGCTATGCTTATCGTTATCAGCAGAGTCATGAGTCGGAATTGGATTACTCATTGCGAGCGGCGAATGAGCTAGAGGCAAAAATTCTTGAGTTGGGGGCTGATAATGTCATGGCTTTTGTCGCCGAGCCCATTGTGGGAGCCACCGCTGGAGCTGTGACTGCCACACAAGGTTACTTCAAGCGTATTCGCGAAATATGCGACCAATACGATGTGTTATTGATCTTGGATGAGGTCATGTGTGGCGTTGGACGCAGTGGCAGTTTTTTTGCATTTGAGCAAGAAGAGGCAGAACCCGATCTGGTGTGTATGGCTAAAGGGCTTGGTGCGGGTTATCAACCTATTGGCGCGGTGGTTGTGAATGATCGAGTCTACCAAGCTATTGCCGGTGGAAGCGGTTTTTTCCAACATGGCCATACCTTTATGGCGCACCCTGTGGCGTGCGCTGCTGCCGTGGCAACCATTCAAACCATCTTCCAAGATGATTTATTAACGGCGGTGAATCAGCAAAGTGCTTTGCTGCGTAATGAGCTTACTTCTGAATTGGCCCATTTACCGTACATTGGCGACATTCGTGGTAAAGGCTTATTTTTTGGCATTGAGCTGGTGGCGGATAAAGAAAGCAAGGCGCCTCTGAGTAAAGCCACATTGGCAGACAAACGCATCAAACAGCAAGCAATGGAAAATGGCTTAATGTGCTACCCAATGGGCGGAACGATTGATGGCGTTAATGGGCACCATATCTTGCTTGCACCGCCATTCATTATTCAGCCTCACCATATTGATGAGCTAGTTGGCAAACTCTCATTAACGCTAAAAGAGGTAGCGAAGGAATGGAATTAGAAAATCGATCTATACGAGAGCCTATCGCTATTATCGTGGCCCCAAACGGTGCAAGAAAAACTAAGTACGATCACGCCAGCTTACCCATGACAACAGACGAACTGGTTGCAGAGGCTATCGCTTGTCAAACGGCAGGGGCTGCCATGATCCATTTGCATGCTAGAGACGCCAACGGACGTCATTCATTAGACATCGACGACAACATGGCAATTTACCATGCCGTGAAAGAAGCAGTGGGACAAAACATGATGGTACAGCTCACCACAGAGGCGGTGGGCTTGTATTCTCCGCCACAACAGATGGCGTTAGTTAAAGCTGTGAAACCAGAAGCGGCTTCTTTTGCATTGAGGGAGTTAATCCCTGATCGCGCAAGTGAGAAAGAAGGGCATGCCTTTTTCCATTGGGTGGCAGAACACAACATCGTGAGCCAAATTATTCTCTACGATGCAACCGACATTGAACGTTATTTCCAACTGCGTGATGCGGGCGTGTTACCTAAAACGCATCAGCATGCATTAGTGGTGTTAGGGCGTTATCACCAAGCTCAACAGTCTTCGCCATGGGATTTACGAGGTTTGAATTTGGCGCGTTTTGTCGAGGAAGAAATTCGATGTGCCATTTGTGCTTTTGGCGCGCGAGAGCAAGACTGTTTAGCGAGTGCGATGTTACTTGGATTCGATGTGAGAGTGGGGTTTGAGAATAACCACGTCGATGTGGCAGGCGAATTAGCAATCAGTAACGCGGCTCAGGTGGAAGCTCTACGTGATGTGGCGCATCGCTTTGCGATTCCTTTACACAGTGCGCAAAGTTTGCGTTCAGCTTTGAAGTAAATCTGCTCGCGGAAAAGAAAAAAAGAAGAAAGGAAAGTAAAAAGGCTCCATCGGAGCGGAGCCTTTTCGGTATTTGTCGTTAGTTCTCAGTTTGCGCTACAGGTTGACGAGCGGGATGTTTGATAAACACTGCGACAACAGCCGCTATCGCTAATGCAAAACAGTAGTAAGAATTGGCAACTACTTCAAGTGGCGAGAGGTTGAACACGGAACCTAGCAGCAGTACTTGAGCACCGTAAGGCAACACGCCTTGCACCACGCATGAGAAAATGTCTAACAAGCTTGCTGAGCGGCGAGGAGAGACATTATTCTCTTCCGCCAGTTGGCGAGCAACGCTGCCCGATACAATGATGGCTACGGTGTTGTTTGCCGTACAGCCATTGACCATTGAAACCAAACCAGCAATACCTAGCTCGCTTGCACGACTGTTCGCATGCTTAGAGTGACTAGAGCCAAACGCGTGGATAAGGCTACTAACGAAATTTGTTAGAAAAGCAAGACCACCTTGGCGACGCATCAGTTCACTCAAACCACCAATCAACATGGATAACAAGAAGATCTCTTGCATGTTACCAAAGCCTTTGTAAACGTCTTGGGCTAGATTAGTTAGTCCGTAATTGTCAATCGATGCCAAGCTCACGCCGCCAGCTAAAAGAATGCCAATCGACAGAACCACAAACACATTCACACCAGATACCGCTAGGATCAAAATAGTGATATACGGCAAGACTTTTAGCCACTCAATATCGCCAGTTGCAGGCACTTGAGTCGCAGTACTGTTGAAAGCGAACACTGCAATCGCGATCAACGCCGCAGGTAAAGCAATACGAATGTTCTCTTTAAACTTGTCTTTCATCTCACAACCTTGAGAGCGTGTCGCCGCGATGGTGGTGTCAGAGATGATAGAAAGGTTATCACCAAACATAGCGCCGCTCAGTACAACGCCTGCGGTTAACGGTAAGCTCATTCCTGCTGATTCAGCAATACCCAACGCTACGGGGGCAACGGCTGCGATGGTACCCATCGAAGTGCCCATTGCTGTTGCGATAAAAGCAGAAATCAGAAAAATGCCCGGTAAAATCATGCTGGTTGGAATAGCGGATAAACCAAGGTTTACTGTTGCATCAACACCGCCAGAGGCTTTTGCTACCGCAGCAAAGGCACCTGCAAGCAGATAGATCATACACATTGCGATGATGTCTGGGTGGCCAACACCACGCATGAAGTGTTCGATTGAGCGGTTAAGTTTCTCTTTACTTAAAAGAAACGCAATGATGATGGCTGGTAATACCGCGATGGGTGCAGGCAGCTGGTAGAAGGCAAATTCCACGCCTTGCAAAGATAAGTAAGTGCCTACGCCAATAAATAGCGCAAGGAATACAATTAATGGGATCAGTGCGACCGCAGACGGTGCAACTGTTTTAGTAGTTTGTTGGGAACCGGACATGTAAACGACAATGTTAATGATAAGAGAGAAGAGCAGACTAATATCACATTTCTACATTGTCAACGTCTAGACGTCTAAATGGCTGTTTAAATTTTGCGCGTAAAGAAAAAGATAAAAGCTCGTGTTGCGTATCTCACTGATACCACGAGCTTTAGTTATGCGCTAATGAAGAGACTGTCGTTATTGCATTGATTTGGCTTTTTTGCGTTTAACAATACCTAAAACCATCCACGTAAATAAGACAGCAGCAAATGCCCATACCAGATATTTGTATTCGGTGTACAGATTGCTCAACACGCTTAAATGCTCAAATGCAAAGTGAGTTAACAAGCTGAATACCAATACCCAAACCGTTGCCGCGAGGGCGTTACCGAGCAAAAACTCTCTACGTGGCATTTTCGCGATACCGCATGCAAGAGGCATAAATTGCTTCATTCCTTCAATAAAGCGACTGACGACCAAGCACGTAGGGCCGTATTTCTGGATCGTCAATTGAAGCGTTTGCATCTTCGGGCCGGAAATGTAGCCTTTTTTATCTAACCACCCCTCAAAGTAATAACCGATTAAGTAGCCACAGGTATTACCAAAAAAGCAGCTCAGCCACGATACCATCATTACCATACTTAGGTTCATGACTTGTTCTGACGAGAGCAAAGATGCCGCGATCATCAGTGATTGACCAGGCATCGGGATACCTATCCCTTCTAGAAATATGCTGACAATCAGCGCAACGTAGCCATATTGCTCAAGCAAAGGCTTCATTGACATGAGAAGTTCGTTAATATGTTCCAAAAGCTTTCCCCTAATAAAAGCGGAACGAAGTTGGAGTGATACTCCGAATGTCCTATTGGGTCAATTCTTGTTTCTCACCGTTGAGAAAAACTGACATGCCTCTGATAATTGCGCAGAATCAACCTGCAGCTTGCTTTACTCGCCGCCACGCTCTTTGGTAGCGGCGAACTAGGGAGATCCTTATGACTCTTTGGCTTTGGTGAATGCGCCATACAAATCAAGGCGGCGATGACGTAAGTTGGTGACAGAGCCTTCGGTATTAAGCTGTTTCAACTTAGTCAAATCAACATCAGCGAAGATTATCATTTCGGTGTTGGCGCTTGCTTCTGTCAAGGTCGCATCGTGTGGGAAATAGATATCCGACGGTGAGAATACGGCAGATTGTGCGTACTGGATATCGACATTATCAACACGAGGTAAGTTGCCAACACTGCCACCAATTGCAACATAGCATTCGTTTTCAATGGCACGCGATTGGGAACAAATTCGTACTCGTTGATAGCCATTTTTTGTGTCCGTCCAGAAAGGAACGAATACAATTTGTGCGCCTTGTTCTGCTAACATTCTTCCCAATTCAGGGAATTCGCTGTCATAACAAATCAGTATGCCGACTTTGCCCGCATCGGTTTCGAACACTTGAACATTGTCACCACCGTCGATCACCCAGTCTCTTTGTTCATGAGGCGTGATGTGGATTTTATATTGAGCGTTAATTTCACCATCTCGTTGCAGCAAGTAGGCCACATTATACAGTTTGCCATCTTCGATAACGGGCATACTGCCTGCAATAATGTTGATGTTGTAGGTGACTGCCATCTGCGAGAAACGGTTTTTGATCTCTTCCGTAAAGCTAGCCAAAAAGCGGATTGCTTCAACGGAATTTTTGTCGTTTTGCAAGCCCATCAGCGGTGCGTTAAAGAACTCAGGGAATAGGGCGAAATCGGCCTTGTAATTCGCAAGAGAAGAAATGAAGAACTCAGCTTGATCGAGCAAATCCTCCAGGTCATTCATCGCGCGCATTTGCCACTGTACAACACCAATTCGAATCAGAGTCTTTTCTACATCGTGTACGGATTGAATATCCTCTTCGTAGAAAAAGTTATCCCACTCCAGCAGTGTCGCGTAACCTTTAGAAGCGCTATCCTCTGGTAAGTAGCCGCGCATGATTCGTTTTACATCGAAGTCGTTAGCAAGCTGAAAAGACAAAATAGGGTCATGAAGCTCACGGCGTTTTACTTTGTCGATGTACTCTGCAACGCTCAGTTCATCTGCGTATTGGTGGTAATTAGGAATGCGACCACCGGCTAAAATTGCTTTGAAGTTCTTACTACGGCAAAGCTCTTTACGCGCATCATACAAACGTCGACCTAAACGTAGCCCTCGATAGTCCGGGTGGACAAATACATCGAGACCATACATTGCATCACCGGTTACTTGATTCTGTATGACGTTGTTTTCGGTAATGATGTCGGTATATAGATGAGGAAGAGAAAAGCGGTTGTAGTCCACTTTAATGGTTAATGCTGCACCGACTATTTTGCCGTTATCTTCAATACAGATTTGGCCATCAGGAAACTGATGAATGAGATCCATAATAGTCAGCCGTGGCCATGAGCCGCCAACATCAGGAAACACTAAGTCCATTAGTTCTGCAAGCTCAGGGTAATCCGTTGGCTCAATGGTACGTAATGAGAGTTTGGGCGAATTGCTGTCCATATCTTTCAATCCATTTATCCTTTTGAAACAGTGTTAATGAGAATGCCACAATTTGGAGCAGACAGATACTGAAGTCTTTGAGTTGTTTTGGTTTACCAAAAGCATTTCAAGAAAACAATATTAGCTTAGTTTGCTCTTCAACCATTCGTAAAACGCCGCCACTTTCTTAGCCGATAGGCGATAATTCGGGATCATCACGTAATAACCATAACCACTCTGTAAAGTTAGGTTGAGAATATGTTGGATATCCCCTCTTAAAATAGAATTCTGCGCCATAAAATCAGGAAGTAAGGCGAGTCCTTTTCCCATTTTTACGGCTTCGTAAGCTAGGTAAAAATGTTCAAAGCCTACAGGTTGATAGGTAACGGGAGATTCTACAGTGTAGACAGCTTTAAATTGCTCCCATAGCTGAGGGCGAGTGATTTGAGGTATAAAAGTATAATTGCTAACAGCGTGCACACTCTCAATTGCAGGAGCATTTGTACAACCGACTAATAACAATGTTTCTTCGCACAGTAAGTGGCTGTATTCATAATGTGTGGATAATGGAAGGCAGCGAATATGTAAGTCACTTTCGTTGCTCGAATCTTTGACGTTCCCATCCCCAGTACAGACTCTTACTCGGATGTTAGGATGTTGCTGGTGGAAGTCATCAATATTAGGTATCAACCAAAGACTGGCAAAAGAAGGGGTTACGTCCACGGTGAGTAATTCTTGCTTTGAATCTGACTGGATTAAGTTGGCAGTTGCATGCTGAATAAGCTCCAAAGCTTCTGTGACTTGCGGCAGATAACGCTTGCCTTCTTCGGTTAACTCAATACCACTCGTCCCTCTTTGTATTAAAGGTAAGCCCACCAATTGCTCCAGCGATGCGATTTGTTTGCTTACTGCGCTTTGCGTAATACATAGGGCATCCGCTGCTTTAGAGAAACTGAGGTAATTAGAGACCGCGACAAACGTCCTTAATGCTCGAATAGAAGGGTATTCACTGCCTTTTAACATACTTCAGTTCCATTAAACTCTGCTTAGGCAAAGAGTAGAGTATTCACGGCTTGAAGCAAAGTAAGATGCAACGTATGTGTGATTAGCTTCCTTTCTTATAAAAACTAGCTAAGCGTTTTTTGACGGATTAATCTACAAGAGTATTTTAGATGTTTATTTAATTTCTTTGAAAAATCTACAAATTAACAAGAATCTTTTTCACATCAGAGATTAACCTCAATTTAGTATTGTTTATATAAAGTAAACAGACAGCTCTTTTTTCTATTTTTGTTCGGCGATCTTTAGAGGATTGTCAGTATTCTATAAAATTAAATATATTTTTCATTAATTTAAAGTTGGCATTGCATTTGCTCTTTACTATTCGAACCTTCAATGGAACTTATATTAGGAGAACGAAATGAAAAGCAATGTTGTTACTTTGATTAGCCTTTTTTCTTTAGCAACGTTTAGTACTTTATCACATGCTGCGGACTCCAACGATCATGGTGTATATGTTGGCGCCAACTACGGTTACTTAAAAGTTGATGGACAAGATGACTTTGATGATGACAGCGATGTTATTCAAGGTTTAGTTGGTTACCGTTTTAATCCTTACTTAGCGTTGGAAGGTGGTTACATTGATTTCGGTAGCTATGGTAATAACTTAGCAAATGCCGAAACGGACGGCTATACAGCGGCTCTAAAAGTTACTGCTCCCATTGCTGATCGTGTCGACCTTTACGCAAAAGGCGGTCAAATGTGGTACTCGACGGATTACAACGTTGCGGGCTTCCAAGGCAACAAAGATGATGAAGGTGTATTCGCTGGTGCCGGTGTTGGTTTTAAAGTTACTGATAACTTCTTAGTTAACGCAGAATATATGTGGTACGACGTAGAACTCAATGCGGAGAATGTCGCGAACGGTGCAAACACGGAAACAGACTTTAACCAAGCATCACTAGGTGTAGAGTATCGCTTCTAATATAGTTAGCCGTGCTGGACTCAATAAAAGTGCGAAGCAGAATAGCTTCGCACTTTTATTATTTATCACTCAAATAATTTAAGGCCGATGAAGCGTATATATAAAACGATGGCTAATTTATTTTATTGTTACTCCAGGGTATTTAATACATTGCTAGCATGACTGTCTAGCCTTTTTACTAACCTTGAAAAACAAAGCTTTATTGCTCTGCAAGTAATATTAGATAGGTTAATTTCCGCATTGTCTGACATTACATTTATGTGGCCTATAATACCGAGAACGTGTTCTTTACGTTCATTTTTTAGCTCTGAAATTAGCTAATTGAACCCAAGTAGCAAGGCCTACGGTCGCATCTGTTGTATTATATGACCCAGACCTGAAATTCTTAGTAAAGTCAAAGTTGAAGAGACTATTTTACTTACCCAACCATCAGTCATCCGAGCGTTATATCTATTGTTGAAGTCAAGAAATACGTTGCGTTCTAGATAAGTTTAAGGCTTAGATTGTAGTGCCGATCACTCATTACTTGTAGCGTTATTGACATAACCCAGAACAGATTTTTTCCTAGTCCATGAGCGTGGAAGTCGATACCAGAACCTCCTTCTAACCGATACTCAATGCCCCCGTGAATGAATGGCCAAAGAGGAGACATAGGAACTGGAGTTTCATCATGAGTGCATTATTTAATTTCCATACAAGTCAGAGTCTATATAACCAAATAAGTTACATTGGCTGTTTACGTAGTAGTCATCGTTTTCTTCATCATCAATTGAAAAAGCAAAGTACTTAAGAGGGTTCTCAGTGTCACAAGCAAGGTTAGCCATGTTATTTTTTACGTAATCCTCTATTTTATAACCATCAAAGCTTCCTTCCCAAATAATAGTACTTTCATCATTGCTGAGTTCTGCGACTAAAACAATAGTTACATAGCGATCAATGAGAGGAGTGCTTATGACGTCTTTATTTTCATAGACTGGAGAAAACTCAAAGCGACCAGTACTGTCTGTGAATGTTGATAAGTCTATTGATTTCCCTGACATGCTTAAACCAATACTAAGGCTAACCTTTAGGCTACTAAGTGGTTTTCCTTTCTTTGTTAACACACCATTGATTTGCGGTGTGTATTGATTAACGTGTTCGTCATTCAATTTACTTTCTTCAAAATTCATTACAATGCTCACTAATATGACTGTAATAATTCCAGCAACTTAATTTTTCACAACAATATTTTCATTTTGAAATTTAAAAATCTATATATGTTGTGTTTCTGTTCAATATCTAAGGTTAACTTTGTGATTAGAGTTACATTATTTTTTGTAACTACTGTTTGTAGTCATTACATCTATAGAGTTGTAATGAAACAAGCGAGTAGGGACTAACAATGAATACATCAATCAATTCATCGAGGGAGATGAGTATAGACTTTAGACTTAGATCTAGTTATCTCTTAGAAAGGATAGGTAAGCAGAAGACTTTTAAGTTGCAGGGCTTTTAGTACCATGCTTTCTGCCTTTTTGATTAGTACTTATGAACTTCTTGTTTACTGATTAATACTCAACGAGTTTGTAAACCTACATGGGCCAAAGGTATGCGGTAATCTATGTAGTAAGATTTCAGAAAGCATGAATGTTTGAAAAAAGAGACTATTTTAGTTGATACAAAAAAGGCCACCCGAAGGTGGCCTTTTCCAAACGTTTGGTGGAGCTGGCGGGACTCACCTTCAACTGCCTTAAAAAACAGTTACTTCAATAGGTTAGGGTATTTGTGATTTTTGAGAATAACCCTTTAGTACCTTATCTTAGTACCATATGAGGCCAGTATCAATATGGAAGCCTATTATCCTAAGTTAAGGACGCCAGTTCAGCTCCCTGGATGGGAGTTGAACTGGCGTCTGAAGTTTTATAGAGAGTCACAACCTTGATATTTGCATCTGCGGCGTTATAGGAAGGTGTTCTAAAACGAAATGAAGCGAAGTGTATTTTCGCACTTCGCTAGGAATGGCATCGGCAATAGTATTTGCAATTTAATCTATTGTGCTTTAGGAACCTTTCACCGATTGTACGGTATATGTTCCAATACGTGAGTTAATTAATCTATTCATCAAAAAATCTATCAATACATTTAGCACAGCGGTCTTGTTTGTCATAGTCGAAGTCTTCATAGACGTCGTTTAAAATTCTATTATCCTCAAATGTGATAATGGCTTGACAGTCTGAGCACCTTCCATAAGTAAGCTTGCAGACATCTTCTAGCTTGACCCGCTCTTCATAACCACATGGATGAGTTATGAAAAGTCGTAGACCATCCTGCTGAGCACTTTCGTAGGATATTTTCTCAAGTAGAACCGTAAGTTTCTGCATAGCAGATTCTAAGCTGTCGGCAGTGGCGACAAAATAACGTCGGGCTGGCGCAGCGGCAATTGCTTCATTAATAATGTAATTCATAGTTTACCTTTTTGTTTTATAATATTTTTTATTGTTTCTGTTTGGTGGGAAGTCAATGGCATCTTTTCTAATGCGAGTTGCGTTTGAATTAGGCGATTGCTTTGTCTGCGTACTTGGCACCAATCACTATCAATTTTTGCCTTAAGCCACTTATCAAACTGACTTTGCATCTTCTTAATCAGTTTTTCGATTTCTAAAGCTTGATTGGCTTTTTCATATTGATACTGCCAAGTACTCAACCGTCGTCCTTTCTCTTTTTCAATTGGTTCATAGCTCCGGTAATCTATTCCGACATGTTGCAAAACCGCATGGTTGAAAGTTTGCTTCAAGAGTTTTGTCGCGCCTTTTTTCTGCAACTCCTTCAAAACGCGCCCACGAACCACCTTACCGATAATTAAATGCACATGATCGCCACTGCCTTTGGTGCCGTCTTGGCTTTGTTGGTGTAGTACTGCTCGAATTTGTTGTCTATATTGAGCGAACTCAGATTTATTCAGCTTGCAGAGTTTTGCGAGTGCTAAACAGCAATCTTTGACAATGGATTGCCACTGCTCAGCGGTGGGCCTGTAGCCTTTTGGTAACGTAAGACAGTATTCCATCGCATAGCTTGAAAGTGGGCGACCACCACGGCGGTTATTTAGTTGTTGATTGAGCCTAAATTTTTCGCCTGCTAGAGCAATTCGGTGGGATGTTTCTCCGCAACCAAAGATCGAAATGAGTGCTTCGGTGCATTTGTGGTTGGCGTGTTTGGCGTTTAGCAGGTAACGTTCGCGCATCATTATGCCGTCAGAAGCGAGGCGAACGGGTTGTGTTGTTACAGTCCAGTTTTTAAGCATGAATCTCTATTTTTTATAAACATAGAAATTTATTTTTGTATTTGCAAATAACCTTTGAGTTATTTTTGTTATTTATGGCAGGTTCCAGATAGGACAACGGCTTCGCAATGTTATCCACTGGCAAGAATGGGGAACTCCCCCCTCTTAACTCCCCCTAAAAAATTCCGGTACAAATTTGTAATAGAGATAAATACTTTTTACTATTTTAATAAACAGTATGGATAATCTTCCTTCGTCCGACTTGATCGGCTATATCATCGAATTGGAGAAATTCGAGTCTACAACTCTTTTAGACCAAGTCATTGAAAGAGCGAAACTAGCAGGTTTCGTCAGTGACAGTAATAGTGTCGAAAACCTGTCTAAACTGAATTGGATTAAGAAGGTTACGCAGCTTGCTGAAAGCTCGTTCAACCTTCAAGCCACAGTTGATGGCGAGCTTGTTGAGCTGAATATGTCGACGTTTAAGCAGCTTAGGCAAGAACGCGAAAAGCGAGTAAATGATATTTTGGAGTTGTTAGCTAGGTATCTCATTGATGCAGCTCCGCCTTACAAAGGCTAAGAACTAGTGTTGTTTAAAATATGATCTCTAATTTAAAGTACCTGTAATAGGTGCTTTTTTGTTGTATGTCGCTGCGACTTGGAGAGTGGTGAGGTACAATCAGCACAATTTTTCATATTCAATTGTGCTGTTTACAATGACTAACAACAACTTCTCCCAAACCGCTGCCTTTATCTGGTCGGTAGCTGACCTGCTTCGCGGTGACTTCAAACAATCCCAATATGGCCGTGTGATCCTGCCGTTTACTCTACTTCGTCGTCTTGAGTGTGTGCTTGAGCCAAGCAAAGATGCAGTGCTTACAGAATATGAAAGAGTATCGAAGATGGGCTTGCCTGAAGAGGCTGCCGAGAAGTTTCTTCTTCGTGCTACGTTCGAAGAAAAAGACCGTTCCAAGAATTTATCATTCTTCAACACCTCGCCAATGAACCTTGGCAAGATGGGACAAAGCAACATCAAGGCGAACCTTGAGAAGTACGTGCAGTCATTCTCCAAGGATGCACGTGAAATCTTCGAGCATTTCAAGTTCGACGAGTTTGTCGGGCTGCTAGAAGATGCCAATCTGCTTTACAAAGTGGTGAAGAAGTTTGCCACCACCGACCTTAGCCCAAACAGCATTTCTAACCACGATATGGGCTTGGTGTTTGAAGAGTTGATCCGCCGCTTTGCGGAAGGCTCAAACGAGACCGCTGGTGAATATTTTACCCCGCGTGACATCGTGCGCCTGACCACCTCTTTGGTGTTTATGGAAGATGACGAAGCCCTAACTAAAGATGGCATCATCCGCACCATCTATGACCCAACAGCGGGTACAGGCGGCTTCCTTTCTTCTGGTATGGAATACGTACACGAACTCAACCCGAAAGCGGTAATGCGTGCGTTTGGTCAGGAGCTAAACCCAGAGTCATACGCGATTTGTAAGGCAGATATGCTGATCAAAGGGCAAGACGTTAGCCGTATTAAACTGGGTAACACCTTGTCTAATGACCAACTGCCAGCAGATCAGTTTGACTACATGCTGTCTAACCCGCCGTTTGGTGTGGATTGGAAAAAGATTGAAGGTGAAATCAAAGACGAGCATCAACAAAAAGGCTTTGATGGGCGCTTTGGCGCAGGCTTGCCGCGAGTCTCTGATGGTTCGTTGCTGTTCTTGATGCACCTTATCAGCAAGATGCGAGATAAGAAGAATGTCGACAACAAAGTGATCGATGGCGGTCGTATCGGCATCATCCTTAATGGTTCACCACTATTTACTGGTGGTGCGGGTAGCGGTGAGAGTGAAATACGCCGCTACATCCTGGAAGCTGATCTACTTGAAGCGATTGTCGCACTGCCTACCGACATGTTCTACAACACAGGCATTGCGACCTATGTTTGGGTACTGAGTAACAAAAAAGACCCTGCACGTAAGGGCAAAGTGCAATTGATTAATGGCGCTAACTTAAGTACGAAAATGCGTAAGTCATTAGGCTCTAAGCGTCACTATTTAACTGATGAAGAAATTCGCACCATCACGAAAAACTTTGGTGACTTTGAAGAAATCGACACCTTGACCAAAGATGGTGTGACGGACAACCAAAAACACTTTGCCAGCAAGATATTTGATACTTATCAGTTTGGCTACCGCCGACTAACCATAGAGCGTCCATTACGTCTGTCAGCACAAATCACCGATGAAGCGGTGGAATCATTGCGTTTTGCTCCTAAGCCATTTAACGCTGTAATGCAGGCGGTCTTTGAGCAGTTTGGCGCTGAGTGGACAGAAGACACCTACGGCTCACTAACTGACGTGGAAAAAGAAGTTCGAGTTCTGATCAAAGCCGACTTCCCTGAGTTGAAAGAAAAGCAAATCAAGGATGTACTGGATAGTAAGTTGTGGCTCAATCAAAAAGCTCTGATGGATGCGGCGAAAGCCCTGCAAATTGCCGTTGGTGACAGTCTTGGTGGAAAAGCGCAGCAATCCGACGACTTCAACCAGTTTGAACTAACTCTGAAAGGCGCGTTTAAGGCTACTGGCATCAAGTTCGATGTCAAGCAGAAAAAGCAGTTTATTGATGCGGTAACGTGGAAGAACCAAGACGCAGAACCTGTGATCAAAAAAGTGCTCAAAGAAACTGCACAACCGCTTTACGGTGCTTTTGACTATAAAGGCAAGGTGGTTGAGTTCCAACAAGATGGCGACCTGCGTGATAACGAGAACGTGCCGCTTGATCCAAGTGTGAGCACATCAACCCTTATCGAAAGCTACTTTAAGCGCGAAGTACAGCCACACGTTGCCGATGCCTGGATCAACGCAGATAAGCGCGATGACAAAGACAATGAGATTGGTGTAGTGGGTTATGAAATCCCATTTAACCGCCATTTCTATGTTTACCAACCACCACGCACACTGGAAGCCATTGACGCTGATTTGGATGCAGTGAGTGCCGACATTATGAAGCTTCTGCAAGAGGTGCATTCGTAATGACAGCCTTGAGAGAAACAAATAGATATCAGGCGTATCCAGAGTATAAAGATTCTGACGTTGAGTGGTTAGATGACATACCTAAGGATTGGTGTACTCGACGACTGAAACATATGCTCGAAAGCTCTATGTCCTATGGAGCCAATGAGGCAGCGGAAAGGGCTGTATCTACTGAACCTAGATATATTCGAATCACCGATATGAATAGTGATGGTACTTTAAAAGAGGATACTTTCCGTTCACTACCTAAAGACATTGCTAGTGATTACTTGTTGAAAGATCGCGATATCTTATTGGCAAGAAGTGGTGCAACTGTTGGTAAATCATTCATTTATCGGAAAGAGTTTGGTGACTGCTGTTTTGCTGGATACTTGATAAAAGTTAGCTGTGATAGCGCTAGATTAAATTCTGACTACGCTTTTTGGTTTTTTCAATCTTCTTCGTATTGGCAATACATTTCGGGTTCCCAAATACAGGCGACTATTCAGAATGTTAGTGCTGAAAAGTACGGCGAAATGTATATATCGCTGCCCGAGCATGTTGAGGAACAAACCCAAATCGCCAATTTCCTCGATCACGAAACCGCCAAAATCGACACCTTGATCGAAAAGCAGCAGCAACTGATTAAACTGCTTAAAGAAAAGCGCCAAGCGGTGATCAGCCATGCTGTGACTAAAGGATTAAATCCGCAAGCGCCAATGAAAAATTCTGGTGTGGAATGGTTAGGGGAAGTGCCTGAGCATTGGGAACAAATAAAGCTAAAACATATAACGCATCAAATTGTAGATGCTGAACACAAAACAGCACCTTACTTTGATGATGGTGAGTATCTGGTTTGTCGTACAACTAATGTTCGAGATGGAAAACTACGGTTAGATGGCGGTAAGTACACGAACCATGCTATTTATGAAGAGTGGACTAAGCGCGGTCAACCAGAGGTTGGAGACATACTATTCACTAGAGAGGCTCCAGCAGGAGAGGCGTGCGTTTATACAGGAGAAGTACCACTTTGCCTCGGACAAAGAATGGTTCTCTTTAAACTCAATCAAACGAGAGTGTTGCCTGAATTTGTTCTCCACTCTATCTACTCTGGCTTAGCTGATGACTTTGTGAAGCAGTTGTCGCAAGGGAGCACAGTTGCACACTTCAATATGAGCGATATTCAAAATATCCCGCTGTTTGAGCCACCAAAGGATGAGCAAGCTCAGATAGTTGATCATTTGGCAAAGGTTCTAGCAAAATATGATGCACTAACATCTTCAGCCTCTCTAAAGATTGAACTCATGCAAGAGCGCCGAACAGCCCTTATATCTGCCGCAGTGACAGGCAAGATTGATGTTCGGAACTGGCAAGCGCCAATATCTCAAGAACAAGCGTTGGAACAAACCGCCTAAAAGTATTGCCACTCTCGCTTGAGTGGCTTTCCTTGCCTACTTGGCGTTGCAGCGGTGTTGGCGGGCACTCGCAAACCTCATCACATAGGAAATCTATGCTCAGAGGCTTTGCTCGTTTGCCGCCTACCTGCAACACCAATTAGTTTGGGAAAGAGATAAGTAGAATAAGAAGAATGGTTATGAAAGACACTACACAAGAACGGGTATTTCAGGACGACATCATCAGCCACATGGTGGCCAATGGCTGGGTGCAAGGTACTGGCGAGGGTTACAACCGCGAATCGGCATTGTACGACGTGGATGTGCTGTCCTTTATCAAACAGACCCAGCCGAAAGAGTGGGAGAAGTTCTGCAAAGTCTTCCCGACCGACTCGGAGCATCACTTCCTTGATGCCTTGGTGACGCAGCTTAAGAAAGCCGATGAGAGCGCCACTGATCGTGCGTCACGTACCTTTGGTACCTTGGGCGTGCTTCGTCATGGTTTGAAAATCCGCAATGCCCGTTTTGAATTGTGTCAGTTTAAGCCTGAGCATAACCTCAACCCTGAAACCTTAGCGCGTTATCAGCAAAACATCTGCCGTATTGTGCCTGAGCTGGTCTACAGTCCGTATGCAACGCAAGCTGAATTAGAAGCAACAGGAAAACAAGCAAAACGCTGGCGCATTGACTTGGTGCTGTTTGTTAACGGCTTGCCAGTATCTACTCTTGAGTTGAAATCTGAGTTCAAACAAGCAGTAGAAAACGCCATTGCGCAATATAAACTAACCCGTTTACCGAAAGACCCAGCCACCAAAAAGCCAGAGCCGCTATTGAGCTTTAAAAGCGGTGCCTTAGTGCATTTTGCGGTAAGCCAGTATGAAGTTTACATGGCAACCAAGCTCGCGGGTGAAGAGACATTCTTCTTGCCGTTTAACAAAGGCACGCATGATGGCGGCAAGGGCAATGACATTCCCGAAGATGAAAACCGCTACGCGACTGATTACCTGTGGAATGAGGTTCTAACCCCAGACAACCTGCTCAACATCATCGGGCGTTTTATCCATCTTCAAATTGAAGAAAAGGAAGATTGGGAGGGGCGTAAAACCAAGAAAGAAACCCTGATCTTCCCGCGTTACCATCAATGGGATGTAGTAACCAAGCTGGTTGAAGCAGCCATTGTTGAGGGCACAGGCAATAAATACCTGATCCAACACAGTGCAGGTTCGGGCAAGTCGAACTCGATTGCTTGGACAGCGCACCAACTCTCGACTTTGCATGATGCCAATGGCAACAAGCAGTTTGATTCGGTGATTGTGGTGACTGACCGCACCGTGTTGGATGATCAGTTACAAGACACCATCTATCAGTTTGAACATGCTGATGGTGTAGTGGGACGCATCAACCGCAAAGAGGGCGATGGCTCTAAATCAGAGAAGCTGGCGACGGCACTGGAAACCTCACAGCCTATCATCATCGTGACAATTCAAACCTTCCCGCATGTGTTAAAGGCGATTGAGAATTCAACGTCACTCAAAGAGCGTCGTTACGCCATTATTGCCGATGAAGCGCACTCGTCACAAACAGGTGCAACGGCTCGCCAGCTCAAAGAAGTGTTGATGACGGATGAAGCCAATGATGATACCGAACTTTCCTCAGAAGATATTCTTGATGCCACCGTTGCGGCTCGTCGAGGCAGTGCCAACCTGAGTTACTACGCCTTTACCGCCACACCAAAGCCAAAAACTTTGGAGTTGTTTGGGCGCAGACCTGACCCAGAGCAACCAGCTTCTAAACGTAACTTGCCAGTGGCTTACCATATATATTCCATGCGTCAGGCGATTGAGGAAGGCTTTATCCTTGATGTTTTGAAAAACTACACTAACTACAAAGTTATCTATCAGCTCAAACAGAAGCTGGAAGCGGAAGATAAAGAGGTTGATGCAGGCAAAGCTAAGCTGAAACTCAACAACTGGGTGCGCCTGCATGATCACAACATCTCGCAGAAAGTGAAGGTGATTGTTGAGCACTTCAAAAAGAACGTGATGGGTTTATTAGGTGGTCAAGCTAAGGCGATGGTGGTTACTAGTTCTCGTAAAGAAGCAGTACGCTACAAGTTGGCTTTTGATAAATACGTGGCAGAAAATAGTTATGCGGGGATTCGTGCGATGGTCGCGTTCTCTGGAGAAGTGGAATTTAATGCCGCCGACCCAGACAGCACGGCGTTTATGGATCAGAAATTTACTGAGCACAACATGAACCCTGATCTTAAAGGTCGTGAGATGCGCAAAGCCTTCAACACCGATGACTATCAAGTGATGTTGGTTGCCAACAAGTTCCAGACAGGCTTTGACCAACCGAAACTCTGTGCAATGTATGTAGATAAGAAGCTGGCTGGCGTTGAGTGTGTACAGACACTTTCTCGCCTCAACCGTATCTATCCGGGGAAAGCAGAATGCGGTACTTTCGTGCTCGACTTCCATAACGATCCGCAAGATATTCTTGATGCTTTCCAGCCTTATTATCAAGTGGCAGAGCTGGAGGATGTCACTGACCCTGACAAGATTTTTGACCTATCAGAGAAGCTGCGTGCTAGCGGTATATTCTTATGGTCGGAGGTAGATCAATTCGTTGATGCCTTCTTTACCAAGAACAAATCTAATGCGGCTATCAGTAATATCTGTAAGCCAGCGATAGACCGTTGGCGCAAGCGTTATACTTCTGCGGTAGAAGCATACATTCACGCTAAAAACGTGTTTGAACGCACCAAGAGAACAGACGATGCCGTGTTAATCGCTAATGCGGAGAATTCCTTCAAAGAGTGTAAGCAGGAGAAAGATCGCCTAGAGATCTTCAAGAAAGACTTAGGCAGCTTTGTTCGCTTCTATGAGTTTATGTCGCAGATTGTCGATTATGACGATAAAGAGCTAGAGAAACTGAGCCTGTATGCACTCCACCTTCGCCCAATGCTGCGCGAGAAGGTTATTGAAGAGGATGAACTTGACCTTGGTAATGTGGTGATGAGCCACTATCGTCTGTCGAAGATCCGTCAGCAGGACATTCAGCTTCAAGAGAATACGCCAGAGTACAAGTTGCACCCAAGCAACGATGTTGGCACTGCCAAGCCAAAGGATAAGAAAGAAGAGTTCCTCTCTCACATAATTGAGCGATTGAACGAGGTGTTTGTTACCGACAACCTAACCGACAAAGACATGATCAATTATGCCTTTACGGTGCGTGACAAGCTCACAGAGAACGAAACAGTTATGAGTCAAATCGCCAATAACACGCGTGAGCAAGCCATGCTGGGCGACTTCCCACGTGCGATTGATGATGCGATTTTGAATAGCAACGAGGCGCACCAAGAACAAATGATGCAGTTGTTGTCTGACCCGAACAAAACCAAACAATTTGCGCGGGTTATCTTCGATATGTTGAGTGGGTATAAAGGGTAAGGAAGTGTTTTTTGTGATGAAGGGGCTGGTTGAATCAGCTTAAAGTTTTTTGAGTGAAGTGGATGAGCCAGTTTATGGCTGGCTCATGCTTTAGGATATTCCGTTCTTTCAGTTAATTAAATAAACGTAAAAAACGGAATCAACTGATGCCAGTTAAGCGTTGTTGATAAGGTAATATATTTTCTTTCGCCCTGTTTTTCCGCTAACCTCAAAGTTGATGAGCTTACCGGATACACGGTCAATTATTTCAGCGCACTTGTCACGGCCATATTTTGTGTTTTTTAAAAGAAAATCTCTTAATTCCGTTTTATCCATCTTATTGCCATCTAAAACAGACTTTATTAATGAAACGGCATCAGGGTACTTATCAAGATAATCATTATATTTAAACACTTCATCTTGTAAAGATTTTGCCTTTGTATGCGTATTTTCATCGATATTGCGAACAGAATTTATCATATCAACATACTTCAAACTTTCTGCTTTTTGGTATGCGAAGGTCAGCTCAAGGGCATTATTACCACGGAGTTTTTGGTTTATCAGTTGAATGTGTTTTGTTTGGGTTCCATTTTCATCAGTATTGTCATATTTAATGTCCATCATGTAAATACAATCTACGTCTTCGATAAGATCTGATGTCCCAGAATAGACAAGTTTGTTGTCGCCATCTCGATTTTTGTTGGTATGACCTAAACCGATAAAGGTTCCCCCCTTCATAACAAAATCTCTGACAGTGATACCAAATCTACGCATATTTTTTTTGTCCATTGTGTCAGCGAACTTCTTAAGAGTATCCACAATAATCACAACATCCTTTGCTGCATCATCATCAGATAATCCGTCTAAGATGGCTAATAGAGAATGTGATTCGAAGCCGTTATATCCGGGAACAAGCACGTGAACCCCAATACTTTCCAAAATTTCAGTTTTTTCAATAACTCCATTTTGAGTATCATCAGCATTTATATAAAAGACCGATAGATCGTTAGTAAGACCTGCTGCATGAGCTTGTTTCAGTTGGTTGATGATTAATAAGGTCTTGCCAGCATTCGGTGGTGCAAAAAGAGTACTTGACTGTCCTTTGAGAACTAAACGGTCAAAGATAAAAACGCTCTCAGCAGCGTTCTGTTTAATATTATCTAAGTCCTCATTGATAGCGAGTTCAATGAGTGTTGCCAATGTATTTTTTTTCATTAAATAAACTTTCAGTAAATTTTGGGTGAGCGAAGCCGTTCACCCAAATATATGGGTTAATAACATATTTTTTAGTTGTGGTGGTGCTGTTTAAATAGATATCACGCTAAATTATATGGGCGAATATGTTCGGTATGGCTCGTATCTATCATATTAACAACAGGAGCAAGAATTCTAGGATGGTATTGCTCACTGTACGTATCAAACGACTCAGAATTATGTTTATGGCCAACAATGCACTCTATAATCTCTTTAGAAACACCTAACTGTTTCAACTCATTGATGAACGTGTGTCGGAAAGAGTGTGCATCTAACCCTTTACCTAAACCCAATGAATTCCTACGGCGTTGAAACCACTTCGAAGCATTGTGTGAGTAGTACTCTTTAATAAGTGGTAGCTCTGGGAAGAGGCGACCTTTGTTCTTTGAATTTACGAATGCTAAGAAGCCTTTTGCAATTAGACCGTCATGAATTGGTACTAATCTGATAGATGAACTATTTTTGACACTCTGCCCTTCGAAGTTCTCCCTAATCTTAAGACAGTAAACACCATCAACTTGAGTTACATCATCAAAGATTAGTTGGCAGATTTCATTTAGCCTTGCCCCTGTGTAACGTAACAATAGTGGTACCCAGTAGTAATAAGAATGAAGGTAGCGATGAGATTTGTAGTCTGTCATGTTGAAAATGGCAGCAAGGTGGTGGTCGGAAAAGCATAGGCGTTTCTTTCCACCTTTTTCACTCTTTTTTGGAAGTCGATAAAATACATTGTCCTTAACGTATCCATGAGCTTTGCTCCAGTTAAGAAAAGTAGAGAACTTTTCGATTATCCCTTTGACGGTTGTAAGGGAAAGACATGGTTTAGGCTTTGGCAACGCTGCATTTTTGAAGATTACGTCGTACCCTGTTAGTCCCGTAAACTCAGAGTGTTTCTTTGCGTTTGTGGGGTAGTAGCTCAAGGCGTCTCGAACATTCTCAGCGCCTGAACGATCAAGCTCGTTTAAGTCATCAAAGCCGATGAGGTGCAATACTCTCGTAAGAAGTTCATGATCCTGCTGGATGTTTTTTAGCTTAGATTTGCCGAGTTTGATGCGTGAATCAGTATAAGCATCTAGTAGTTTGACACCTGTTAGTGGTTCTAGTGTCTTATGGCTTCGTTGCACTGGTATTTTAAGACTGAGGATAGCTTCGAGATTTACGTTATCGCTGAAATTAGAGCGTAAGCTTTGTGCCACAGAAGAGGATAAATTCATAATAGTTCCTAATTATCAATTGCTTTCCAATCAATCTAAGAAGGTCTTTCACGGCCGTAAAGAAAAAAAACTAGCAACCTATTAATCACATACATGTATCCATATTTAACTGCAACTTGTTTTTTAAATTGTTGTTTTTAAATTGTTTATTTGGTTTTCTTGAGCTGATTGCTGAAAGAATGAGCGAATGAGTTTGTTTTTTTTGGGCGTGAAATCACGCCCAAAATTAAAGCCACATAATTGTTTAAGAGGTCGCTAGGGTCACTCAGTTGAATAGTTTTTCACCTTATCTAAAGGGAGGGGATCAATCAGGTTTACGACAGTCATCACTTGCTCAATGTTTAGATCCTTCCCGTATCGGTCGTAGGTAATGTTATTCAAGGTGTGACCTAGTATCGCACCAGCCACAATATGGGAAATTTGCTTTTGTTTAAGTTGTGTCGCTACCGTATGACGGAAAGAATGAAAGTCATGTCCTTTGCCAAAACCAAGTTTGGTTTTAAAGCGTCCATACCACTTAGAGGCGGTGCTACCAAAACCATCTCGTGAATTTTTCAGTTCAGGAAACACACGCTCATGTTTGATTGAGTGTAGGTATTTAATGAATCCAAGTTCTATTAATTGTCGGTGAATTGGGATAATGCGACGACTCGTTACATTTTTTAGTTTCTGTCCCTCATATCGGTCATCAATTCGGATCACCCAAATACCACTCTGTTGATAAATGTCCGCTTTGTAGAGTTGACACAGTTCATTCTGCCGAGCACCTGTAAAATAAGCTAAGAGAGGGAGCCAGTAGTAGTAGGGATGCCTGAAGTCTCCCTTCGCATGAATTTCTGTACTAAAAATTTTCTGTAAGTCTGTTTTTGCATATGCGTTTTTGGCTTCACTATCTTTACGTTGCTTTCGGAAGCGAATTGCTTTGAATGGGTTGATATCAGTAAATTCGTTCAAATGGCACCACTCAAAGAATCCTGACGTTTTCTGACAATAATCTTTTACCGACTCTTCACTGAGTGTAGGCATATTAAGGCTATTATTGAGTTTAACCGCCTCCTTGGCTGTTAGGCCTTTGAACTGGGGGTGTTTCTTCATGTTTACGGGGTAATGTCGCAATAGCTGCACTGCGTCTTCTGCATCGCGTCTGCGAATTAAAGGGAGATGGGATTTTCCAACTAAATCAAGAACGGTTTTGCACTTAGCTTTCAGCATTCCAACGGCCTTAGGAGAAATATGCTGAGCCTTATAGAGACAAAAGCGCTCTAGCATCTTTTCTGGGCATAACACCTTAAGCTTTTTCTGTTTTACTGGTGGGTGCTTTTTTTCGTTATGAATGGGTCTGACTTGCTTTGGTGCTGTGGTTGCAGTCGGGGATATGATGGTGCGACGAACCTGTATCTCTAGTTCTAATGCTAAAAGCGTAGCTTTATCTTTGCATGATGTTTTTAGCGATCGTTTAACTTCACGAAGCCCGTCAAATAAGTGTCGATGCTCAGATGGGATTTGATAGCGAAACTGCCAAATGCCAGATTTTGAAATAGATAAATAGCGCATGTTTTAGTACCAAAATGTAGTACAAACAGCCTAATATTGAAGTGGCGAATACAAAAAGGGCGATAACTCAGAGAGTTACCGCCCTTTCCAAACGTTTGGTGGAGCTGGCGGGAGTTGAACCCGCGTCCGAAAACCGTTCATCATTGGTACTACATGCTTAGTCGATCTTTAATTTCGCCACCCACCTGCGAACCGACACGCTAATGAATGACTAGCCTGAATTAAAATTCGCCGTTCATCTCTCAGGCGGGAGAATCCGGGCTAGCGCGTTTGGGTTTGATCCCTCGTTGATCCCCGTCTTACGTGCGGAAGCTAGGGCGAGAGAGCTCTTAGCAGGTTATTAAGCTGCTAGTGCGTAGTTTTCGTCGTTTGCGACTATTTTTTTGCGGTTTGTTAACGAGGCCTACCGCACCTCGGCATGCACCTCAGACTTCTGAATTCCCGTCGAATCCTAAATCAGCCCCAGGTAATATTCGCATAGTAACAGAAAAGCATTGGCTGTCCAGTACTATGCGTTTAAGTGGTCAAGATTAACGCAGCGCGCTCTTCATTACGCGTGCTTTTTCTCTTGCCCAGTCTTTTTCTTTTAGATCCGTACGTTTATCGTGCAGCTTTTTACCTTTTGCTACGCCAATTTTTAGTTTCACCCAAGAGCGAGACCAGTACAGTGAGAGGGCCGTTAATGTCATACCTTCACGGTTTACACGTCCGAATAGGTTATCCAGCTCACGACGACTCATTAGTAGTTTACGCACACGTGTAGGGTTCGCCACAACGTGTGTCGATGCCTGATTTAAAGGAGTGATTGTCATGCCACTCACAAAGGCTTCACCGTCACGCATAAATACGTAACTTTCAGAAATATTGGCTTTACCTTGGCGAAGGGCTTTCACTTCCCAACCTTGGAGCTCCAAGCCAGCTTCGATTTCATCATCGATGAAATACTCGTGGCGAGCTTTTTTATTCAGCGCGATAGTATTGCTACCCGCTTTTTGTTTCGTTTTTTTCTTTGCCATAATAGCGTCATTATACGGGTTGGATATCGGATAGGAAATCCTTTTATTTGCGCAATCGTGGAATAAAAGTAAAATTGGCGAGTAGCTTTAAATCTGTACATGTATCGATAGGAGTATGTATGAAGCAAGTCAGCCGTTCTGCGCTTGTGTCTTTTAGCGCCGAACAGATGTTCAATCTGGTTAATGATGTTGCTAAATACCCTGAATTTCTGCCTGGTTGCTCGGGCTCTAGAATCATTGAGTCTTCGGGGAATGGTATGGTGGCTTCTGTCGATGTGGCGAAGGCTGGAATCAGCAAAACGTTTACGACTTCAAATGAGTTGATCCCCGGTCAGGCAATTATGATGAACTTGGTGGATGGCCCGTTTAAGACGTTGCGTGGTGGTTGGATTTTTACCGCGCTAGATGAACAAGCTTGCAAGGTTGAACTAAAGCTTGAGTTTGAATTCTCAAGTAAAATGATTGAGATGGCCTTCGGTAAGATTTTTAACGAGCTTACTAGTAATATGGTAAATGCATTTACTAAACGCGCAAAACAGGTCTACGAGTGTTATGAGTATTGAGTCAGATATGATTCACGTTGAGGTTGTCTATGCTCTTCCTCATGAACAGCGTGTATTTAACTTAGTGGTAAATAATCACGCAACGGTAGAAGAGATCATTCGACAATCCGGTGTATTGGAGTTGTACCCTGAAATTGATTTGTCCAAGAACAAAGTGGGTGTGTTTAGTCGTAACGTGAAGTTAGATGCGACCGTTCGAGATCGAGATCGAATAGAGATTTATCGTCCGTTACTCGCCGATCCGAAAGAGATTCGCCGTAAACGGGCGGAGCAGGCTAAAGCCGAGGGGAGTGCAGACCCTGTCACCGGTGGCAAGCCTAGTTCTGTACGTAAAAATAAGCAGGATTAATATAAACCCAATAGCTCATGTGAGTTACTCAAAGTTTGACTAACGTGATTTCTATATAATAAAAAACCTCCCAAACGGGAGGTTTTTTTGCAAAAGTCAGTTTACTGAATTTGCTCGTAAAATGCGTCACTTTTTGGAAAGTCACCACTGATGTCTGCGAGTGTGCCTTGGCCATTAAAGTTTACAATCAGATCTTTCTGTACTGGTTCGCCATGGCCAGGAGTATGATGATAGATGTAATACCAAGTGTTTGGATAGCCGTTTTCAATAAGCATTGGCGACCCTAATACGAAGCGAACCTGTGCTTTAGTCATCCCAAACTTTAATTTATCAACCGCACTTTGTTCTACATAGTTGCCTTGGTTGATATCAATACGATAAACCAGTCTTTCCAATACCGAACATCCTGTCAGCAATGTCATTGCTAATGGTACGGCAACTAACCACTTCTTTAATTGCATAATAATTTCTTAGTAACCTTTAAAATACTGCGCTGATAATAAACAAGCTCGACGCAGATGTAAAAAGCTATGCGTCGTATGGTAGACAATCTGACAACGAATTTTGAGTTGAGTTGCATTTATTCACCGATATTAGGCGGTAAATGTCACCACATGACGTATTAGTTAGGTGACGAAGAGCAAATTTCAATCGGAAGTAGGGTGATGGACGCTTTCAGCGGTGAGCAAAGCCTAGTGACTCGTTAGTCGGTTTTGGCGAATTCGCGTAATGCATCACCTGAAAAACGATAATACTCTTTTTCATGAATTAGTGTTGCACCAATTGAGCGGTAAAACTGACCTGCGGTAGGGTTACTACTTTCAGCTGTCCAGTCCAACCTTTGGCATCCACACTTGATCGCCAAAGATGCCAGATACTTCATTAACTTGAGACCAACCCCTTTTCCTCGAACCTTCGAAGATACGAACAGATCTTTTAAGTACATCTGCCCTGAGAGTTTTGGGGCAGGGAACATGACGGTATAAGATGCAAAGCCTACGACGTCATCATTATCGTAAACCGCAATGATATTAACACCAGAATGTTCAGAGAAGACTTGGCTCTTTAGATAATGGACCAGATCGTGTTTTGATGAAGCTTTTTCTTTGAAGTAGTAATGTTCTAACTCAATAAAAATAGGGATGAGATCTAAGCAGTTGGTTTTGTGTATTGCTCTGATATCCATATCTCATCCCTTGTCGATTTATTAAGCGGCGATAAGCAGTTCTTTTGCGTTTGCCAACGTTGAGTCGGTTATTTGACTACCACCAAGTAAGCGAGCTAATTCTGCCACACGTTGTTGTTCATCTAATGCGTGCATTTGGGTTTCGGTTTGGCCTGCTTTGGTTTGCTTAGCAACAAACATTTGTTGATGGCCGCATCCGGCAACTTGAGGGAGGTGAGTGACACACAATACCTGAGTAGATTCGCCAAGCTTGCGTAGCATTTTGCCCACTACGGCAGCTGTTGGGCCACTAATACCTACGTCCACTTCATCGAAGATTAAACTTGGTGTATCTACTTTCTGAGCGGTGATCACTTGGATAGCTAGAGAGATACGTGATAGCTCACCGCCTGACGCAACTTTTGCTATAGGTTGCAATGGTTGTCCCGGGTTGGTCGATACTAAGAAGCACACGCTGTCCATGCCAAGCGGCGATGGGTGCGTGTTGTCATTGCTAACTTCGATACTGAATACTGCTTTCTCCATGCTCAATTCGTGCATGCTTTGTGTGATCAGTTTGTTCAGTTCTTTTGCGTAACGGCTGCGTGATTTGTGCAGTTTTTCTGCTTGTGTTAGAAAGCTTTGGTACTTGTGTTCTACTTCTTGAGCAAGTTCATCTAAACGTTCATCGGAGCAATCTAACGCTTCTACTTGGGCCAGAAGATCTTGATGATGCTGGTAGAGTTCTTCTGGCATTACGTGGTGTTTACGAGCTACAGACATCACTTTAGAAAAACGTTCTTCTACATAAGCCATACGAGCTGGATCAACATCGATGCCATCTAAGTAGCTGCGTAATTCATTCTTCGTTTCTTCAAGTTGAATCATCGCTTCTGACAGCATGTTAGGTAGCTCAGATAGCTTTTCATCTAATTCGGCTAATTGAATTAGGGAGTGATTGGCCGATTGCAAAATACCAAGCGCATTGACTTCTTCACCTTCGTAAATAAGCTCGATGGCTTGCTGACAGGTAGTGGCGAGTTCACCACTGTTGGATAGTCGTTTATGCTCTTGCTCGAGCTCTGCAAATTCTTCTTCACCTAGCGATAACTCATTCAGTTCTTTGATTTGGTATTCAAGCAACTGTTTTTGCGCCTGGTTTTGCTGGCTATTTTCTTTTAGCTGCTTGAGGTTATTATCCGCCTGACGCCAATGCTGGTAAGCACTTCGTGTGCTTTTTAGTAGGTTTAAATGCCCAGCATATTGGTCGAGCATGGCCATTTGGTGCTCACTTTTCATCAATTGATGATGAGCGTGCTGCCCATGGATATTGATAAGTAGCTGCCCTAGAGATTTGAGTTGTGATAGTGGAACAGGGCTGCCATTAATGAAGGCTCTTGAGCGGCCTTCTTTTGTGATACTACGACGCAAAATACACTCACTGCCATCTAGCAGATCGTTATCTTCTAACCAACGTGTTGCATGTAAGTTGTTGTCCAATAAAAAAGCGGCGCTAACTTCGGTTTTCTCTTCACCTTGTCGCACCATGCCGGCATCGGCTCGTCCGCCTAAGCAGAGCCCTAAAGCATCGATAGCAATGGATTTACCCGCGCCTGTTTCACCTGTAATGGTGGTCATGCCCTTAGAAAGCTCGAGTTGTAAAGACTTAACAATCGCAAAATTATTAACACTTAGATGAGCCAGCATTTTATTTACCTGTATAACTGAACAATACTGTATAAGAGAACAGTATATACTGTTTCTTTATACAGTAAAGTCAGGTAAGGAAAATTTTCTTTGTAGGCTGTTTTTTTGTGATGAAGTGGGAAAAATGAGCCGATGTGATTACAACGACTCATTAAAATTGAACAGGTTACGGACGAGTTGGGTTAATCGTTAGTGGTTCTAGTGTGACGACTGCATTCACACCTGCACCTGGGTGATCTACGTATGAAGTATCTTGCATTAGAGTGTAGTAAACGTCGACGAAGTCATCATCATTCGTGAGTACACCATCGGGGATAGTGTCGATGATCTTGTTCGTGATTTGCGGAATAATCGCGTAAGCCTGAACTTCTGGATCTGGAATCGCTTTCAATACTTCTTCGGCAACTTGAACAAGGAGTTTTGCCAATTGTTTATAGTCTGTGCCGTCATCTTGCTCCATGAGCACAATGTCTGCCGCACCCCAGCGGTAACGAGACCAGTGAATAATGATCTGATTCGGATAGTAATCTTGGTTATCGTAGTCTAAGTATGGAAGCTCCACCAAATCGAGAGTAGGTTCATCACGACTTGGATTGACGCCCGTTACGATAGCGTAGATTTCTGCCTTGCCAGAGATCCAAGGTTCTTTGTCATCGGCTAGACGGATCTTTTTCAACTGCGTGGTTTGAATTGGAGCCGCTTCGCTATTTGACAATAGCGGTGTATTTTGGCGTTGTTCATCAGCAATATATGGTTGAACTAAAGCTGGTTGACCGAGTTTTTTCATCTCAGCTTGCATAGCTTGCAAGCCTGCTTTTAGCTCTGCAGAGCTATTGTTATCAACGACAAGCACAGGTACCTCAGGGAGCTGGTAAACATCGAGTTGATGGATGTTGCCATAAACATCAAATGCTTCGATGTATTGCCAATTCTCATCATCACCACTTGGTTCAAATGCAAATAATGGCTCGACCTCGCCACTTTGCCATGCTGTTATCATGGCTTCATTTGCCAAGCGAACTTCTAACAACTGATCAGAGTATTCAGAAATACCTTTCCAGCTACGAATTTGAGTGTCAGCTTGTACAAGCTGGCGGCTGAACTCTGAGTTAGGGTTTTGCTTAACAAATGCTGATACAGACACGTTAGTCTGTTGTGGAGTAATATCTCTTCTCAACATGGGTTCAATGGCAGCATAGTTCTCACTCAATTGTTGAGCTAGGGCACGCTTCGTCTTAGTGATATCTTCCGCTTTTGCGTTGGATACACTGTTGACTTGCGTTTCCTCTGATTGGCAGCCAATAAGTGCTAATGTACTGAGAACAGACAGAATGATGGTTTTCTTCATAATATGTCCTTTATTGATTGTATGAAATAGAGTTAATACTCTATTCATGGTGAGAATATCACCGGACATAGATCATTGAATTTGCTTTTCTATCTTTTGTGTAAAGTTTGCCCACAGGATCAAAATTTATAAGCTTCTCTTTAATGATGACAAATATCGTGTCGCCTCACTACTTTGTGTCTATTTCTTGTCTAAGAAAGCCAAAAGCCAGTAGCAATTAAGCTGCTGGCTTTTTTATTGAAGTTATTGCCCTGAGTAACAAGTGTTAGAACAATTTACTAGACCAGCCAAGCTTATTCCGTAAGACGTGATAGTAGCTGTAGTCTTTTGGATGGATGAGCTTTAGTACATTTGGACTTTGATAGATGTGAATTTCGTCGCCAGGGGTAACTGGAAGTGAGACTTGTCCATCACAGCTAACTTCTTGTGTTCCACGGTTTTCTGGTGATACCACCAATTTAATTCGACGTTTTCCATCAACCACCAAAGGTCGACTCGACAATGTATGCGGGAACATTGGCACGAGTGAAATGGCATTCAAGCTAGGAGAAAGAATTGGGCCGCCGCCAGAAAGTGAATATGCCGTCGAGCCAGTCGGAGTGGAGACAATCAAACCGTCGGCCCGTAAAGAGAAGGCGAAGCTTTCATCAATATACACTTCAAATTCAATCATATGAGCAATTTGCCCTGGGTGAAGTACGGCTTCGTTTAGCGCAGCGTTATGGCTCTTTATTTGTCCGTGGCGGTGTACTTCCGCCTCTAAAAGAAAACGCTCCTCTTCAATGTACTCACCGTCGAGTACCGCTTGCAGAGACGCTTGGAAGTCGTCTGGGTTCAAGTCAGTTAAGAAGCCCAAATTTCCGCGGTTCACGCCTATAACTGGTACATCAAATCGGGATAAAATTCTTGCTGCACCTAGCATGTTGCCATCGCCACCAACCACAATGGCTAGATCGGCATTTTTTCCTAGTTCAACTAAGCTAGCAAACTGACTCTGTGGGATATCATCCAGTATTGCGGCAAGGCGATCGTCAATGAATACTTTATAGCCCTCAGAGGTCAACCATTGGTACAACTCTTTATGAGTTTGAATTGCTTGTTGATCTCTTGGTTTTCCGATAATCGCGATCACGTTACATGGATTTTTCATAGCATTTCCGCATTAAAGAGGCTTGAATCAGGAATCTTCATCCCCATAATAATGGCAAGTCACCTAAATATGCGAATTTTTATGTGGTTAAAGCCCGCAAAAACGCGCATGGCTTTAAGGGCATTATGTTGAATTCTGGAGATATCATGAGCAACGAAGAAAACAAAGTTACAGAAGAAGAGCTTGATCAAATCATCGAAGAGGCTGAAAAAGTAGAAGCTGAAGCACAAGAAGTTGAAGCTGAGCTTGAAGAGCTTGGTGATGAGACAGACGCTAAGATTGCTCAACTAGAAGCGGCACTATTGTCTAGCGAGGCAAAAGTAAAAGAGCAACAAGATGCGGTGTTGCGTTCTAAAGCTGAAGTAGAAAACATGCGTCGTCGCACTGAGCAAGAGATCGATAAAGCACGTAAGTTTGCGTTGAACAAGTTTGCAGAAGAGCTGCTTCCTGTTATTGATAACCTAGAGCGTGCAATTCAAGCGGCAGATACAGAGAATGAAACTGTGAAGCCGTTCCTAGAAGGCGTTGAACTAACACATAAAACGTTTGTAGACGTTGTCGCGAAATTTGGCTTGAAAGCAATCAACCCTGAAGGTGAAGCATTCAATCCAGAGTTCCATCAAGCGATGTCGATTCAGGAGAGCCCTGATCATGAATCAAACACTGTTATGTTTGTTATGCAAAAAGGTTACGAACTAAACGGTCGTGTGATTCGTCCGGCAATGGTAATGGTTGCTAAGTAACTTTAACTCCCTGTTTTTTTAAATATAAAAGCGCCCATCATTTTTGATGGGCGCTTTTTTGTTTTAAACATAAATGACTGCATCGAACTTCGTTGTATATCGATAAATGAAAATTTGATCCCCTTCATATTTTTTCCTATTGGTTAATTATTTTCCTATAGGAGATTTTCTCTCATCTCGCTGCGTGTTTATTAACGGAAAGGACTATAAGTGATTGTAATCATTCGCTGTGTGAATGTTTATTCTGCATAGGAATGTAAATATAGTCATTTTTTCTAAAATAATTTCGTTAACAAAAATGTAAATTATCACTTTATTTTGTAACTTCGGTGTGTATGATTTGCGACTAATGCTTTAAAAGTAAGCATATATAACTACAAAAATGTAAATAGTAAACACAACATATCGGAGATTTATAATGGATAAATCGCTTTCTAGTAAGATTTTTATAGGCTTGTTTGCCGGCCTTGTGTTGGGGACAGCAATTCAGTACTTATTTAGCGGTATTGCGATTTTTGATACATACCTACTTGGAGCAGCAGAAGGTGTTGGCGGCATGTTCGTCTCACTGATCAAATTGCTTGTTGTTCCTTTAGTTTACGTTTCAATCGTATGCGGCATTGTTGACTTGAAAGATATCAGTGCATTTGGTCGTCTTGGTGGAAAAACTTTTACCCTTTACATTCTTAACACCATCATTGCGATTACGGCGGCTTTGACTGTCGGCTTGATCTTCCAGCCAGGAGTGGGCGCTAATCTAGCAGGAACGGTATCTGAGGCTGTACAGCTGACAACGACAGAGACGCCGGACATTTTCTCTTTAGTTGTTAACATTGTTCCTAGCAATCCTGTACAAGCGTTTGCTAGCGGCGACATGCTGCAAATCATCTTTATGGCAATTTTGACGGGGCTTGCAATTCAAGCTTTGGATTCTCGTGGTGGCCCAGCTATTCGCACATTCAAAATGGCAAATGAAATCATGATGAAATTGGTTGGATTAGTGATGAGTCTTGCACCATATGGTGTGTTCGCACTAATGATTCAACTAGGTGCAACGCTAAACGCCAATACATTAATGTCCGTTGCCGGTTACGTGGCTTTGGTGGTTGCGATGTTGGTGTTCTGGATCTTCTTCTTCTACCCAATGGCAGTGAGTATTGCGACAGGAACTTCTCCAAAGACTTTCCTACGTGCAACTCGTGAGCAGATTCTTTTCTCTCTATCTACCGCGAGCTCAAACGCGACTATCCCGGTAACGATGCGCACACTGACAGAAAAGCTTCAGGTCTCTAAATCGGTTGCTGGCTTCGGTGTACCACTGGGCGCAACGATGAATATGTCTGGTGTTTCTATCTATATTGCTCTAGCAACGATGTTTGTTGCGAACGCTTTTGGCCAGCCAATTAACACCGCAGACATCTTCACACTTGGCTTAACTATTCTTCTGTTATCTATTGGTGCTGGCGGTGTTCCTGGGGGCGGCGTGGTAATGGTAGGCGTTTTGCTTCACCAACTAGGTTTACCACCTGAAGGTTTAGCAATCATTGCAGCGGTCGACCGTATTAATGATATGTTCTGTACATCATCTAACGTTGTCGGCGACACGGCAGTGAACACCATTGTTGCAAAAACAGAAGGTGAGATCGGTAAAGAAGAAGGTGTTGATGCTGAGCCTGCTCAAGCGAACGCCTAATACCTTGAATAATTTATTTTAACCCTAATATTGAAGCGAGCTCTTATGAGCTCGTTTTTTATTTAGGAAGAGTCGGACATAAATAAATTTATCTGGGAAATGACGTTTTGTTGCGCTACAGCAGTGTGACGAGTTCCCAACTAATCAGAAAGAAACACATAAATTTCGAAAAAAGACGCTTTTTTTTAATTCTGCCCTTGAAAAGCATTTTGCCGCCCTTATCTATGTGGCATAGAGAAGCAAACATTGATTATTTTTGTTTGTGAGCAAGGGTTGAAACCCGATTCTCCTCCCCCCACATTGGGGTTATAACCAAACGAAAATAGAATTTATTCGGAGATAGCCAGATGGGTAAAATCATTGGTATTGACTTAGGTACTACTAACTCATGTGTTGCTGTATTAGACGGCGACAAACCACGTGTAATTGAAAACGCAGAGGGCGAACGTACTACTGCATCGGTTATTGCTTACACTGACGGTGAGACGCTAGTAGGTCAACCAGCGAAACGTCAAGCAGTAACTAACCCAGAAAACACGCTATTTGCAATTAAGCGTCTAATCGGTCGTCGTTTTGAAGACGAAGAAGTTCAGCGTGACATCGAAATCATGCCTTACAAAATCGTTAAGGCTGACAACGGTGATGCTTGGGTAGAAGCGAAAGGCCAAAAAATGGCAGCTCCTCAGGTTTCTGCTGAAGTTCTTAAGAAAATGAAGAAAACTGCTGAAGACTTCCTTGGTGAGGAAGTAACTGGCGCAGTTATCACAGTACCTGCTTACTTTAACGATGCTCAGCGTCAAGCGACAAAAGATGCTGGCCGTATCGCAGGTCTAGAAGTTAAACGTATCATCAACGAACCAACAGCAGCTGCGCTAGCTTACGGTCTTGATAAGAAAGGCGGCGATCGCACTATCGCGGTATACGACCTTGGTGGTGGTACATTCGATATTTCAATCATCGAAATCGATGAAGTTGAAGGCGAGAAAACATTCGAAGTTCTAGCAACTAACGGTGATACTCACCTAGGTGGTGAAGACTTTGATAACCGTCTAATCAACTACTTGGTTGATGAGTTCAACAAAGAGCAAGGCATCAACCTTAAAAACGACCCACTAGCAATGCAGCGTGTTAAAGAAGCAGCAGAGAAAGCGAAAATCGAGCTTTCTTCTACTTCTCAAACAGACGTAAACCTACCTTACGTTACTGCAGATGCAACTGGTCCTAAGCACATGAACATTAAAGTGACTCGTGCAAAACTAGAATCTCTAGTTGAAGACCTAGTACAACGCTCTCTTGAGCCATTAAAAGTAGCTCTAGCTGACGCTGACCTATCAGTAAACGACATCACTGACGTAATCCTAGTTGGTGGTCAGACTCGTATGCCAATGGTTCAAGCGAAAGTTGCTGAGTTCTTTGGTAAAGAAGCGCGCCGTGACGTAAACCCTGACGAAGCAGTAGCAATGGGTGCTGCAGTTCAAGGTGGTGTACTTGCTGGTGACGTTAAAGACGTACTACTACTAGACGTAACTCCACTGTCTCTAGGTATCGAGACAATGGGTGGCGTGATGACTAAGTTAGTTGAGAAGAACACAACTATCCCAACTAAAGCGAACCAAGTTTTCTCTACAGCGGAAGACAACCAGAGCGCGGTAACTATCCACGTTCTACAAGGTGAGCGTAAGCAAGCGATGTACAACAAGTCTCTAGGCCAATTTAACCTAGAAGGCATCCAGCCTGCACCACGTGGTATGCCACAAATCGAGGTTACTTTTGACCTTGATGCGGATGGTATCCTACACGTGTCTGCGAAAGACAAGCAGACTGGTAAAGAGCAGAAGATCACTATCCAAGCTTCTGGCGGTCTAAGCGATGAAGACATCGAGAAAATGGTTCAAGAAGCAGAAGCTAACAAAGAAGCGGACAAGAAGTTCGAAGAGCTAGCGACTGCACGTAACCAAGCTGACCAAATGATTCACGGTACTCGTAAGCAAGTAGAAGAAGCTGGTGAAGCGCTACCTGCAGAAGAGAAAGAGAAGATTGAAGCAGCAATTTCTGAGCTAGAAACAGCACGTAAAGGCGAAGACAAAGAAGCTATCGATGCTAAAGTTCAAGCACTAATGACTGCTTCTCAAAAGCTGATGGAAATCGCTCAACAACAAGCTCAAGCGCAGCAAGCACAAGGTGCTGACGCAGGTGCACAGTCTAAAGAAGACGACGTTGTAGATGCTGAGTTCGAAGAAGTTAAAGACGACAAGAAATAATATTTCTTAACCAGATGGTTGCATAGCCATCTGGGGTCGATAAGACTTCGTGTGCGGGCGTTTGGGGCAACTCTTACGCCCGTCTGTTTGTAAACGCTGTCTTTCTAGTTAAGTATGTTGCAGACAAGTGCACTTACCTAGAACGATACAAACACCAAGCGGTGAATCGATGCCGTTTGTAGTAATTAACTGGTGACGAAGAACATGTCAAAACGTGATTTTTACGAAGTATTAGGCGTAAGCCGTGATGCCTCAGAGCGCGATATCAAAAAGGCGTATAAGCGTCTAGCGATGAAATTCCACCCAGACCGAAACCAGGGTGATGATTCTGCGGCGGACAAGTTTAAAGAAGTAAAAGAAGCGTACGAAGTTCTGACCGACCCTCAAAAGAAAGCGGCGTACGACCAATACGGTCATGCTGCTTTTGAACAAGGCGGCGGTGGTTTCGGTGGCGGCGGCTTTGGCGGCGGCGGTGCTGATTTCGGCGACATCTTTGGCGATGTATTCGGTGACATCTTTGGTGGTGGTCGTCGTGGCGGTGGTGGCCACCGTGCCCAGCGAGGTGCTGACCTACGTTACAACATGGAATTGACGCTAGAAGAAGCGGTTCGTGGTGTAACGAAAGAGATCGAAGTACCGACACTAGTACACTGTGATACCTGTGATGGTAGTGGCGCGAAGAAAGGTTCATCTGCTGAAACATGTGGTACCTGTCATGGTCATGGTCAAGTACAGATGCGCCAGGGCTTCTTCGCAGTGCAACAAACCTGTCCTACCTGTCACGGCAAAGGTAAAATCATTAAAGACCCTTGTAATGAGTGTCATGGTCAAGGTCGTAAGCAGAAAACAAAAACACTTAACGTTAAGATCCCAGCAGGTGTTGATACTGGCGACCGTATTCGTCTATCTGGCGAAGGTGAAGCGGGAGAAATGGGAGCACCAGCGGGTGACTTGTATGTACAAGTGCACGTGAAAGAGCACCATATCTTCGAGCGTGATGGCAACAACCTATACTGTGAAGTGCCAGTAAGCTTTGCGATGGCAGCTCTAGGTGGTGAAGTTGAAGTACCAACCCTAGATGGTCGCGTAAGCCTAAAAGTGCCTTCAGAAACGCAAACAGGTCGTATGTTCCGTATGCGTGGTAAAGGTGTGAAAGGCGTTCGCGGTGGCGGTGTTGGTGATCTTATTGTTAAGTTGGTTGTTGAAACACCAGTAAACCTAAGCTCACGCCAAAAAGAACTGCTCAAAGAGTTTGAAGAGTCTTGTGGTGGTGAAGCGGCGACAAAGCACAAGCCTAAATCAGAAGGCTTTTTCAACGGTGTGAAAAAGTTCTTTGATGATTTAACCAGCTAAGACGTTAGTGAAAAGCACAAATACAAAGGCCTGCTAAAATGCAGGCCTTTTTGCATCTCGGTGTTCTTCCTAATTCCAGCAATCACTTGGTTCTTCGACATTTGTTGACGTTAAAGTAATCGTTTTAGAACCAGTCAAGCACTCGTCGTCGTCTTGTCCCAGAGCCGATTTTGCTGTTGCTGTAATGGTATAGGCCGTACTTGCAGAGCTCGCAATATCGAAAGAAAATCTATTTGTGTCTGAGTCACATAGAGTGCATGTGCCTCCAGAGAGAATATGACTCCAGTCGTACCCACCATCATAAGATGTCTCTAGCTCTAGCTGAATTCGACTAAGATCGCTCAAGGCAACCGTCCTATGAGACTTGATTACATGATTAGTGTAAGAAGGGTAGGCGATCGCAGCAATGATCCCGACAATCACTACAGCTACCAGTAATTCGATCAATGTCATCCCTCTCAATCCTTTTTTGTAGCCGTTACAACGAGAAATTCGAATCATCACGAGTAGTTTCCTTTTCACTTTTCCGCCTATTTTTGGCAGGTGATAGCATCTGTGCAAGATGAATTACGGCCCTTTTGCCGTTTACATAGGAATTTGGGAAATGCCTCGCGGGTTTACGTTGTTGGAGCTTCTTATTACTGTTGCTGTACTGAGTATTATATTGGCGTTTGCAGCTCCAAGCTTTAGCCGTGTTTCACAAACTGTGCAAATGCAGCGATTAGCAACTGAATTAGCTGGCTTTCTAAGCCAAAGTAAGTCCGAGGCGGTAATGAGAAATCAAAAGTTATATATACATTTCTCTATGGCTAAAAACGTCGTTGTCAGTCAAGGTGCATGGTCTCTACAGTTAACTAACTCGTCTAGCGGCTCTGGGGGCGTAATTTTAAGCCTTTCCGGCTCCGCCTACTCTGAATTATCTTTGAAGCACAGCTACGATAATCAAAAAATAAGCTTCGACGAGGTCCGTGGACGACCCCAAGGAGGAAATATAGAGTTTTTCCCAACCAATGCTCAAAACATAAAACTACAAGCAAAGCTCTCCAACCCTCCCGGAAGGATTAAAATTTGTAGTAACTCTGGAGCTAAGTTATATGATTACCGTCAGTGCTAACAAACGTTATCAAATAGGTAGCTCTTTAATCGAATTGATGATTAGTTCTTTAATTGGATTAATTGTCCTTAGTGTAGTGGGCTCTATATTCTTGAGTTTACAAAAAACAGCAAAGGAAAAAAGCTTAGAGCTAAATTTATTGCAAGGTCTGAATATCACTTTATCTGTTATGAAAGAAGATATTCAAAGGGCAGGTTATGATGGTGGGAACGGTAGTTCACTCAAATTATCCGGAGCTACAGGAACCATAATGCTGAGCGGCGCCTCTTCTGTAGGGGTTGTGTATTTTAAAGAGGACTCAGCTGCCAATGAAGACTATCGAAATATTAAGTATGAGAAGAGAGATACTCGGTTTTTTATATGTGAAAAAGGCGTTGTGTCTCAAACACAAATATTATCTTTTGATGGTATAGATTTTTGTCGTTCTCTATTTGATGATGATATTTTCCAAGTTACCCAATTCACCGTTAGTTCAGAAACAGTGACTAATGGAGGAAATGTAAGTTCGGTCACGAGCGTTAAGTTAGGTTTGAAAACGATTGATGGAGTCTTTAGTGAAGTTGCGGAGTTTTCTATCAAACAAAGGAATTGGCAATGACATCTAAATATGGCTATTCCGGTTATACCACTTTGCTTGTGACTTCTATACTTTTATTACTTGCTTTAATTGCATCATTAGCATCATCCAAAGGTGTATTTTTTCAAATAAAAGTTGCGCAAAACGAAATAAAATCTCGACAAGCACATTGGTTAGCGGAAGGAGGTGTTGAATGTGCATGGGCGCAATTTAGAGTTAATAATATTGTACCTGCCGTAATAACAGATTGTGGCTCAGGGCTTTGGACGATTCCGAATTTTACGAGTACTTCCAATGGGTATTTGGTTACTTCTAATGTTGGATTTACAAGCATTAGTAAGGAGATTATTTTGGGAGGTAACTTGAGTTATGGTGCAATGCAGTCTAGTGCCGACATTTATTTTCATTCTAGTGCAACGTTCTCTACTCCAGACCCAGGGGAATTGAGCAGCGATGGGTGGGAGTGTATTGCGTTAAGGTATAAAAAGCGCTTTTACTCCTCTTCAGTTGATAATAAAGGCGTAATTCATGGAGAGTCTCCCTATGCCGATTTTAACAACCCTACAAATAAAGATTGTGCAAACACGACGGCAAACCGTCATCTCTCATCTAGTGTTGGCGGGGTTGGTGCTGGTGATGATTTTACTCAAGATACAGATTTAAAGCCATTTGAATCCTTCTTTGGAGTAAAGGCAGAAGAGCATAACGATGTCCGAGATAATGGTGTATTTCATGTTATGACGGGCTCAGTGGCTGATGGTATACCTAATTGTGGTGCTGCTTTAACAGCAGAAATTCAGTCAGGGAAGCATCATTTATGGGTGGAAGGGAGCTGTGAAATCAAGCAATCGGAATACAATGATTTAGTGAATGCTACATCATCGACCAATGGCGTAACAGTGCTCATTCATGGTGGTCTTTTCTCCGTGATGGGACCACCGAGCTCCGGCGCTACATCAAATAAGTTTAAAGGGGTCTTGTTTCATTTCAATCATGATTATACCCCGACAACAGCGGATTGGGTTGGGTTCGAAGCCAATGCTCACCTAAATCATGTGCCAAGTGTTGTAGAAGACTCATACAGGACAATAGCTTCTTATTATCAGCATGGTTCTTTTACGGTATCTGGTGGTCAATATTTTGATAGTGAAGATCAGGCAGCGGTTTTCTTCGATTCTTTGGACTTTAGATACAATAAAGATGTGATAGACAATTCAAGGAATGCGCATGCAATTCCTAGATGGAAAAAAGGCTCCTGGAATGATCTCTAAACAAAAAGGTTTTAACCTTCTTGAAGTTCTAATTTCTTTTCTACTTATCGGTGTTGGGGCTCTAGGTTTAACGAAGCTAAACGTATATCTAGAACGCGAATCCGAATATGCCATAAAAAGTATTGAAGCACTTCGTCTAGCAGAAAACCAGCTTGAATGGTTCCGAACGCGTGGTGCTTCGGATGCGCTTTCTACGATTTCTACTGCCAGTTTTGCCTCTATCGTGACAGGATCTTCCGCCACTGGAGCGTACACGGTGGAGTGGGATGTGCCACCTGCTACTGTATCAGGTTCACTAAAGACGATCATCATCACAACAAGTTGGGAAGATAGAATGGGGCAGACGCAATCCGTTCAGCTGAAAACTATGATTTCACAGTACAGTGAATTCGAAAACTAAGTTCAATTGCATACATGGGCTGAGACAAATGCGGGTGTAATTCCTGTTTGATACCGGATTTGTCACGGTTAATAAATGGTTTTTGAACTGTTAATCGAGTTGATGTGCTACTGTTTTTATTATGTTTAATTGAAGTGGTGTTTTTGCAAAATATGTCTCCAATTATGAAAAAAAATCTAGAACCTTGTGCTTTCTCCATTAGTGTTTACTAGAATACTCGTTGGATAGTAGGTCGTTATAATTATTCAAATAGGCCTTGGCACCAACATCATTCACTATGGAGTTACCATGAGTAACCAAGCTGTAAATAAGGCACCATCATCGAAGCCGAGCGGGATGGAGCGCTTTTTAAACTTTATCGAGAGGACAGGTAACAAAATTCCTGATCCTGCGATTTTGTTCTTCTGGGCATTGATCATTACTTGGGCGGCGTCAGCACTTTTGTCGAATGTATCATTCGATCTTCCAAACCCTCGAACGGGCGAAGCTCTTACTATCACCAACTTACTTACGGGCGAAGCGCTAGCAAGTTTCCTTGCTAATATGGTGACGACGTTTACTGGCTTTGCGCCACTGGGTATCGTACTTGTCGCAATGCTAGGTGTGGGTGTTGCAGATTCTTCGGGTTTTATTACGACGGGTCTTAAGAAGATGCTGAACTTCACGCCAGCTAAGCTTCTTACTCCAATGCTTATTTTGGTTGCCATTGTATCGCATACTGCGGCAGATGCAGGCTATGTTCTGGTTATTCCTCTTGGCGGTATTATCTTCCATGCGGCAGGTCGTCACCCTCTAGCAGGTATTGCGGCAGCATTTGCAGGTGTATCTGGTGGCTTCTCTGCAAACTTTATCCCTTCAGGTATAGATCCACTACTAGCAGGCTTTACGCAAACTGCGGCGCAGGTTCTTGATCCTGAATACGTGGTTAACCCATTAGCGAACATCTTCTTTACTGGCCTATCTTCCATCATTATTGTAGCGATTGGTTGGTACGTGACAGAAAAAATCATTGAGCCTCGTTTGTCAAAAATGCCAATTGATGACGATGCGGAAACTGCGCCAAACCTAGGTTCATTTACTGAACTGGAATCAAAAGCATTCCGTTATGCAGGTTGGGCAATGATGGCGGGTATTGCTTTACTTGTTGCAGCGTTAATTCCAGAAACATCAGCACTACGCTCGCCTGAAGGTGAAATTACGGCCTTCTCAGCACCGATCATGAAGTCTATCGTTCCGCTGATCTTTATTCTGTTTATCATTCCTGGTTACGTTTACGGTAAAGTGTCTGGAACGTTCAAGACCAGCAACGACATTATCAAAGCGATGGCTGACACCATGTCAACCATGGGCGCATACATTGTAATGTCGTTCTTCTGTGCTCAGTTCTTATCTGCATTTGCTCAGTCAAACATCGGTACGATGCTAGCGTTGTATGGCGCAGAAGGCTTAAAAGCGATGAACCTACCAGGTGAAGTGACCATCATCGGTATGATCCTTCTAACCGCGTCTGTAAACCTACTTATTGGTTCGGCATCGGCAAAATGGGCTTTAATTGGTCCAATCTTAGTGCCAATGCTAATGGCGGTTGGTATCTCGCCTGAGCTGTCTCAAGCGGCTTACCGTGTGGGTGACTCTGTATCGAACATCATTTCGCCTCTAATGGTATTTTTCCCTCTTGTAGTGGTTTACTGTCAGCGTTATGTGAAGTCGGCTGGTATCGGTACGCTTGCGTCACTAATGATGCCATTCTCGATCGCAATGCTGATCGGTTGGTCTATCTTCCTAGTTGCTTATTGGATGGTAGGTATCCCGCTAGGCATTCAAGCTCCTTACACTTACACAATGTAAAAACGTGTAGGGTGTGAAAGCCACTAATTGGCAGCCGAAAAGCGCAGGTCTTCGATCTGCGCTTTTTTGTTCTCGCACAACAAACATCGATAGGTCTTGTAACTAGGTTTTTTGGGGTTGCAGACTTTGTCCCGTGATGTGTTGCTGTAGTGAAACCGAAGTTGGTGATAAAATTCCTGACTTCAATCGTTTTTTGTTTCTTTGGAGCCTCCTTTGTCTAACCATCCGTTTTCCCCTCAAGATGAATTGTTTATGCGCAGAGCGATGGAGCTTGCTGAGCAAGCAGAAGCTGAGGGGGAAGTACCTGTTGGCGCAGTGCTTGTCAAAGATGGTGAAATTATCGCTGAGGGGTGGAATCGCTCTATTGGTACTAATGACGCTACCGCACATGCTGAGATCCAAACGCTGCGTAAAGCAGGCCAAAAGCTAGAAAATTACCGCCTTCTGGATACGACGTTATATGTAACACTTGAGCCATGCCCAATGTGTGCCGGAGCCTTATTGCATAGCCGCGTTAAGCGGGTTGTTTTTGGAGCGCCAGATTTAAAAGCTGGAGCAGCAGGAACAGTGCTTAATTTGTTTGAAAGCCAAGCCGCTTACCATTACGCCTTAGTTGAAAAGGGGCTGCTAGAAGATGAGTGCCGTACTCAGCTACAAGCGTTTTTTAAGCGCCGCCGAAAGGAAATTAAAGCGAAGAAGCAAGCACAAAAAGCATTAGAAAATGGAGAGAGCGAACAAGGTAGTAGGAGTAGTGAGGGCTAGCAAACACCTACAACGTGGTAGATGTTTGCTTGGACGCACTAGTGATTGACTAAATGTACAAAAACACGATTACGTGAACTTACTTTCTTTTTCATACATGTCAGTTTACGTTTACGTCGGATAGCAGCTACTGTGTTATTTAAACGCTTTGACTGCACTCTACGTCTTCTCATATTCAAAACCTCCTGCAGACAAGACTTATACCAGTAAAGTGCGGCTCATCGATGCTTGGCAATAGGCTCGATAATCGCACTAAACATTGTATGGTTTAAACGTTCTTCATTTGACTTCTGCATTGCACAGAGCCAGCAAACAATTTCAATACGATGCTTAATAATAGGAGTGACGTTATTTCGGCAGAGTGTAGCCGAAAGCGCCGCTTCATCAAGTGAGCTAAACCATGTGGTTGTAAAGTAATCTGTTACAAAGCAATCAGTTTTACTAACGATGAAGAAAAGGCGACCAACCAAAGGAATGGTTGAGTGTGGTTGGTGTCACTCAGAATATTGGAGTCTAGATAAGTTTTCGTTAGGACTCAACAAAAATGACGAGCTTCATAGGCTCGTCATTTTTTAGTTTACCGCGGGTTTATTCTTCAATGCTTTCTTGTTCGGTGTCTTCTTCAACCGTGACGTCAGAAGCGCCAGAGACTTGTTCTACGACGGTCTCTACTGCGCCCGATATCAAAATGTCGGGGTTGAGCGGCGGAATCACTTGCAAGTCATCGCTATTCTCATCAATCGCTGGCTGTTGGCTGACATGACCAATGATGGATTGGTAGTAACGTCGAATATTTTCTACGTAATTACGCGCTTCATCGCCTCTGGCGTACCCATAGCGAGTTTGGCTGTAATAGCGCTTCTGACGCAGTAAAGGCAGCCTATCTTTTACATCGGCCCAAGCGTTCGGATCGCCACCTTGTGCTTTGGTGAGTCGTCGTGCGTCCATCATGTGGCCGTAACCAATATTGTATGAAGCTAACGCAAACCATATTTTTTCATGCTCGTTAATGCTATCAGGCACGCGACTTACAATACGACGTAAGTACTCGACACCACCACGAACAGATTGCTCAGGGTCTAAACGGTTTGTTACCCCGACGCTTTTCGCTGTTGGCAGAGTCAGCATCATCATCCCCCTAACACCCGTTGGCGATTTTGCTGTTGGTTTCCAGTGTGACTCTTGATAAGCCAATGCTGCAATTAATCGCCAGTCGAACTCTTCGCTGTATTTTTGGAATAAAGGTGCCCATTTAGGCAATTTGTCATCCAGAGCTCGAATGAATGCGCGAGTATCAACGTAGTCAAATGCTTCAATATGACCAATGTACTTTTCTTCGAGAGTGGACAGTTCTCCTGATTGTTTGATGTTACCGAAAAACTCTATCAGCATCGCATACAAGCTTTCGTCTTCAGAACGTCGAGTAAACCAAGACACTGGTTGATCTTCTGTAAGTTCAAACGCGAGCGCAAGATCGGGGTAAAGGCGTTGAGCTAGGGAAAGTTCTACCGAATCAGTCACAGTAAAACGTAACTCACCCGTCGATACGTATTTGAGTAAGTCTCTCGTGTCAGCATCACCAACAATTTCAAACTGAAGTTCTGGATACTGCTTCTTTAACGCTGTTAGGGTCGGAACATATTGCGATTGTTCAACGATCTTTAATGTTTGAGCGCCTGCATTTGTATCTTCGTCGGACTCGTCGTCTTTCGAGGCTTGGTATTCAATGAGTTGTTCGATATCACGTGGTCGAAGTTGCCCTTTTTTATATACCACTTGTTGGCTTACATAATAATAGGCAGGGCCTGGTCTAAATCGTTTGACTGCTTGTGACGTTTGATTTAAACCCGTAGCGATGATATCGATATCTCCTTTCTTAAGAGCAGGAAAAAGCTCAGCCTGGCGAAAGGCTGGTTTAATCTCGAGTTTGACGCCGAGCTGCTCCGCAAACTGACGCGCCAATTCGTAATCCAACCCTGCGGGACCATCGGGACCTATGTAGTAGGAAAGCTGATTGTTTAGCGTGCCAACACGAAGCACACCACGTTCTTGAATTTTTTCAAATTCACTTTTGGGCTCCGACTCAATCTGGCAAGCTGAGAGCAAAAGAACAGAAACTAAAATTAGAGCACTGCGCTTGAGCCGGTTGAAGTGACTTATTTGCATTAATAGGTACATCTTGGAAAATTTCTATTTGCCTTTATATCAAAGCGAGCTCATGGGGCAAAGTGAATCACACACTTATAACGTGACATTGTGTGTTTTATCGACATTTTAGTTGTAATTCAAATTTGACAAAAAAAATGACGCAAACGGTTGCTTTTGGTGTTACATCACAAAAACAATTACTATATAATGCGCTCGCAATGACGAGGTGGAATCGGCATAGGTTCGACAGGGCTTATTTTAAGTGTCTGAATTTATTCCAATATCACCTTAATCAATTGCATAAGAGACCTAAGCACATGAGAATTTTGCGTGGCTCCCCAGCTCTTTCTGAGTTTCGTGTTAATAAACTACTGGAACTTTGTCGTGAACAAGATCTGCCTGTAACTGGCATTTATGCCGAGTTTATGCACTTTGCCGATCTAAAGTCAGACCTTGATGACCAAGAGTTAGAAAAACTTGAAAAGTTACTAACTTACGGCCCAACCATCGAAGAGCATGAGCCTGAAGGTCTTCTACTTCTTGTCACGCCTCGTCCTGGCACTATCTCGCCTTGGTCTTCTAAATCTACCGATATCGCTGTTAACTGTGGTCTGGATAAAGTGAAACGTCTAGAGCGTGGTACGGCTTATTATGTCGAGTCTTCAGTTGTTCTATCAGAAGCTCAAGCTGACGCTGTTAAAGCGTTAATTCACGACCGCATGATGGAAACAGTATTCACAGAATTTGAAGCCGCATCAGCATTATTTACTGTTGCAGAGCCTAAGCCTGTCGCACATGTTGATATCTTAGCTGGCGGTCGTCTTGCGCTTGAAGAGGCAAACGTTTCCCTTGGCTTGGCACTCGCAGAAGATGAAATTGATTACTTGGTAGAGAACTTTACTAAGCTTGGGCGTAACCCAAACGACATTGAATTGATGATGTTTGCTCAGGCGAACTCAGAGCATTGTCGCCACAAAATTTTTAACGCAGATTGGACTATCGACGGGGTAGATCAACCTAAGTCTTTGTTCAAAATGATCAAAAACACTTTTGAAACGACACCTGACTATGTACTGTCTGCATACAAAGACAACGCAGCCGTTATGACAGGTTCTAAAGCGGGGCGTTTCTTCCCTGACCCTAAATCTCGTCAATACACGTACCACCATGAAGATACGCACATCTTGATGAAGGTAGAAACGCACAACCACCCAACGGCAATCTCTCCATGGCCGGGCGCATCGACTGGCTCAGGCGGTGAAATTCGTGACGAAGGCGCGACGGGTATCGGCGGTAAGCCAAAAGCGGGTCTGGTTGGTTTTACAACCTCTAACTTACGTATTCCTGGTTTTGAACAGCCATGGGAAACCGACTTCGGCAAGCCGGGTCGTATTGTGAATGCGTTAGACATCATGCTTGAAGGCCCTCTTGGCGGCGCGGCATTCAACAACGAATTTGGTCGTCCAAATCTATTGGGTTACTTCCGTACTTACGAAGAAAAAGTCACTTCTCATGCGGGTGAAGAAATTCGTGGTTACCACAAACCAATCATGATTGCTGGTGGTATGGGTAACATCCGCGATGAACACGTACAGAAGAAAGAGATCCCTGTAGGTGCGAGCCTAATCGTACTTGGTGGTCCGGCAATGAACATCGGTCTTGGTGGTGGTGCGGCGTCCTCAATGGCATCTGGTCAGTCAGCAGAAGATCTGGACTTCGCTTCAGTACAGCGTGAAAACCCAGAGATGGAACGTCGCTGTCAGGAAGTGATCGACCGTTGTTGGCAGTTAGGCGACGACAACCCAATCGCATTTATCCACGATGTGGGTGCAGGCGGTATCTCTAACGCATTGCCTGAACTTGTCGACGACGGTGAGCGTGGCGGTAAGTTCCAATTACGCGATGTACCAAACGATGAGCCGGGCATGAGCCCACTGGAAATCTGGTGTAACGAATCACAGGAACGTTACGTTCTAGCGGTAGCGCCAGAAAACATGGAAGCATTCGACGCCATCTGTAAGCGTGAACGCGCACCGTATGCAGTGGTGGGTGTGGCGACAGAAGAGCGTCATCTAACGCTAGAAGATTCTCACTTCGACAATACGCCAATCGATATGCCAATGGATATCCTGCTTGGTAAGCCACCGAAGATGCACCGTGACGCAACCACACTAAAAGTGGAAAGCCCTGCCATTGTTCGTGATGGTATGGAGCTTAATGAAGCGGTGGATCGCGTACTTCGTCTTCCTGCTGTTGCAGAAAAAACATTCCTAATTACTATCGGTGACCGAACAGTAACGGGTCTGGTTGCTCGTGATCAAATGGTTGGTCCTTGGCAGGTACCAGTAGCAAACTGCGCAGTAACAGCGGCAAGCTACGACACTTACCATGGCGAAGCAATGTCGATGGGTGAGCGCACGCCAGTGGCATTACTAGACTTTGGAGCATCGGCTCGCCTAGCCGTTGGTGAGTCACTAACGAACATTGCGGCAACAGACATCGGTGATATTAAACACATTAAACTGTCTGCGAACTGGATGTCTCCAGCGGGTCACCCAGGTGAAGATGCGGGTCTTTACGAAGCAGTGAAAGCGGTTGGTGAAGAATTGTGTCCTGCGTTAGGTTTGACGATCCCAGTTGGTAAAGACTCCATGTCGATGAAAACCAAGTGGGAAGAAAACGGCGAGAGCAAAGAAGTCACTTCTCCACTGTCGCTAGTTATCACGGCATTTGGTCGTGTGGAAGACGTACGTAAGACCGTGACTCCACAACTACGCACTGACAAAGGAGATACCTCTCTAGTTCTTGTTGACTTGGGTAACGGAAAAAACCGCTTAGGTGCGACAGCATTGGCACAAGTATACAAACAGCTGGGTGACAAACCTGCTGACGTAGATAATGCAGAGCAGCTAAAAGGCTTCTTTGATGCAATGCAAGCGTTAGTACGTGATGACAAGCTAGTGGCTTACCACGATAAAGGCGACGGCGGTCTTTTTGTTACACTGGCTGAGATGGCGTTCGCGGGTCACTGTGGCGTAAAAGCGAACATCGCAGAGCTGGGTGATGATGCGCTAGCCGTTCTATTTAACGAAGAGCTAGGTGCGGTTGTTCAAGTTAAGAATGATGATCTAGATTCAGTTTTATCTACTCTGGCGGCAAACGGCTTAGAGGCATGCTCACATGTGATTGGTTCTGTTGAAGCTTCAGACGACTTTGTTATCACTTCTGGTGATGCAGTTGTGCTTGAACGTTCACGTACCGAACTACGCGTTATCTGGGCTGAAACAACGCATAAGATGCAAAGTCTACGTGATAACCCAGCGTGTGCAGACCAAGAGCACGAAGCTAAGAAAGACAACTCTGACCCTGGTCTAAACGTTAAGCTCAGCTTCGACGTAAATGAAGACGTTGCAGCACCGTACATTGCGAAAGGTGCTAAACCTAAGATGGCAATCCTACGTGAGCAGGGCGTTAACTCCCACGTCGAAATGGCAGCAGCGTTTGACCGCGCAGGTTTTGAAGCAACCGACATCCATATGAGCGATATCCTAACGGGCCAAGCGGTACTGGATGAATACCATGGCCTAGTAGCTTGTGGTGGCTTCTCTTACGGCGACGTACTAGGTGCGGGTGAAGGTTGGGCTAAGTCTATCCTGTTTAACGCACAAGCTCGTGAACAGTTCCAAGCCTTCTTCAACCGTGAAGAGACGTTCTCTTTAGGTGTATGTAACGGTTGTCAGATGCTATCAAACCTGAAAGAGCTGATCCCAGGTGCAGACTTGTGGCCACGTTTTGTGCGCAACGAATCTGAGCGTTTTGAAGCGCGCTTTAGTCTAGTTGAAGTTCAGAAATCTGATTCTGTATTCTTTGATGGCATGGCTGGTTCGCGTATGCCAATCGCGGTTTCCCACGGAGAAGGGCGTGTAGAAGTACGTGATGCAGAGCACCTAGCAGCGATCGAGGCATCAGGTACGGTTGCGGTTCGTTACGTGGATAACCTCGGTAACCCAACACAACAATACCCGAACAACCCGAATGGTTCGCCAAACGCGATTACCGGTTTAACAACAGCAGACGGTCGCGTAACTATCATGATGCCTCACCCAGAGCGCGTATTCCGCACAGTTGCAAATTCTTGGGCTCCGGAAGGTTGGGGTGAAAATGGCGCTTGGATGCGTATGTTCCAAAATGCCCGTAAGAATATCGGTTAATTAACCAAAAGTTAATCTAGCTTAAGTAAAGCGTTGGTTGAGAGACCAGCGCTTTCTTTTTTCTTATCACTCTTTTTTCTTCGTCGCTCTTTCTAGTGACTTGGCGAAACGTTGCTTTGTTCTGCCTCTTCTTTGTCATCTATTATCTAGCGTAAAAAACTTGCAGCGTTTAGATTACTTTTATGCTCTAATACCGCGCTTACCAAGGGATGGTGTTAAACAGCTCAGCTTAGATGGAGTTATCAAGTTGACCGAATCCCTGATTGATCCCTAAATCCCTTAGGAAATGAAAGAAATGTCTAAGAATCCAAAATTTGCTATCCGCGTCACTGAAAAACGTAACGGCTGGAGCGCAGAAATCACTCGCCAAGTGACATCTCGTAAGACTGTAGTATCAAAGCGTGAAACAGGCTTTGACAGCGAAGAGAAAGCACAAGCTTGGGCTGAACAAGAACTGGCTGGATTTATCCAAAACCAAGTGGTTCGTAACGAGCGTAAAGCAGCGCAACGTCAAGAGCGCGAAGCAGAACAACTAGCGGCAAAAGTTCGTAAAGAAGAAGCCCGCAAAGCACGTGAAACCGAAGTAGACACTGACGAAGAATAAGTTTAAATCGGTGAGATGGTGACGTTACCCATCAAACAAATAGTGAAAATGCCCTGAGTTTTGTCTCAGGGCATTTTTTATTTATATCGGCTAAAAACAATCCGACGATACGGACAAGCTAAACGTGCCGTCTTCAGGGGCTGCAAATTGTTTATTGCCAGGAAGAAGGTGAGGGTTATTAGCATAAGTGCGATGTGTCGATTTGACCTTTGCAGAATGTCTTTCCGGTAAATCAAAGTGTTGTAAGCCGTCAGATAGATCGTTTGCTTCACCGTAGTCGAAATGTGTTGCGACGTCTTTGGACTGCTTGGCGTAACGACAGTGATCCGGCTTACCATCTTCGTGCCAAGTTAAAGAGTTAGTTTTTGCATCTAGATTCAGGTTATTTGCTGTTGGCTGTGCGTAAAAATCTTCTGAAACTTGGTGCTTGCTTTGTTCTTGTAAGTAGTCTGCAATGTTCTCAGAAGCTTGCGCTAGGCTACCTACAGGGAAGAAGCAAATCAGAAGAAGCCGTGTTTTTAGATTGTTCATAATGTGTATGTAAGCAAAAGGAAATGATAATACTGATAAATAAAACGGCGTGCAATTATGGCCATTGGGTACGATATAACAGGGCAGTTAATGTCTGCCCTGCATCTTTTAGGTATGGTTAGTATTGATAAGTGAGGTGCAGTTTGACTTCGCGACCAGGCGAAGGCACGCCATTAGATAGGTATGCTTCGTAGTAACGATCGGTTAAGTTTTTCACAACCGCGCCAACGCTCAAGCCTTCGACTTGTTGTATTTCCCAAACCACGTAAGCGTTTTGTAGCGTGTATTGCTCACTTGGCGATTTCACTTTTAAATTATTACCGCTTGCCTTGGTTTTGGTTTGCGCATCATACCAGCGGACTTCCCAGCCCGTACGTAAACCAGGAATCCATTCGTAACCTAAACCCAGATTAATGTTTAATGGCGGTACATCAGGATGATCATCATCTGAACCTGTAGAGTCAGATAGGCTACCTTTGTTTTTGCCGCGAATGTAACTTGCTGAGAAATTACTGTAGAAATCTTCAATCCGGTATTGTGAAATTAGCTCAAAGCCATAGTTTTTAAAGCCATCTAGGTTTGTATTCCAGCTTTGTAACTCAGTAGTATTTTTGTCGAGGTTTTCGCCCGTTCGTATATCAACTGTGTCGCTAACATCGTTATAGAACATAGTTAACTCTGTTGCGAGGTTATCGCGAGAGTTCACCAGCCCTTCCGTTAAGTTGATAACGCTTGCTTGATAAGCATGGATACGAGACACGTCCAGATTCAAAGCAGTAGCCGTAGCGGTAGCTCGCGCATATTGCACTGAGTAGATGTTATCAACGGTTGGTGCTTTTAAAGCGTAGGCGTAGGAGGCGTTTAAACGCGTATTATTGCTCGCATCAAAGTCGATATCCAAACGTGGGCTAAAGCCTTTATGCGTCGTTTCACCATAGTCATGTCCGGCAGCTGGATCATTATAATCCGGCGCTGCGTTCCCTTTTCCTTCACTCTTGATGTATTCGTAACGCAGAGAAGGTGTGATTGTTAGGCGGTCTGTTGCTTGATAGTGATCAGCAATGTAAGCGGCATAAATTGACTGCGTGCCAGATGGTTCGTAGTAAGGGGTGTACCAACCGTAGTTTTTCGCTTCATTACTGTCGTATGATGCGTTGAATACTAACGAGTCTCTATCGGTTTTTTGATATTGAAGCCCAGTGACTAGAGTGTGGTCTCCGAATTGTGCTTGGTTAAACACATCAACGTAGTCACGCTCGTAACTCAGCCATGACTCATGACCGTAACTGCCAACAGAAACGAACATTTTCTCGAATGCTACGTCAGGGCGAACCCAATGACGATCGTTTTCGGAACGTGCCATTTTGATATTGAAATCAATATACGGGTTAGTCGGCATGTAGTGGTAAGAGATGGTTGTGGTGTTGTCCGTGTATTTGTTATCGACGGTGTAAGCGTATTGGGCTTTTTCTAATGAGCCGTATTTCTTGATATTGTATTCGGTGATGTTAGGCATTTTTCCGCGGCGGTTAGCCCAAGGTTTACGACCTTCATCTTTGTAGCGAGTGTGGCTAATTTCAAACTCGTGATCGTTGTTTTCATAACCGACTTTTACGAGCATGTTTTCTTGCTCATAACCTGAGTAATCCAGCGTTTCACCACCACCGACTTTAATGTCATCAGAATCTTTTACCGAGCCATTCGCTAGAAAATAAAAACCAGCATCGTTTTTACCATAGAGTGTTAGCGTGTAGGCGTTCTCATCGCCGTTGTTGTTATATGCACTTGAGATGCGAGCACCAAAGTTTCTGTCGCCGTACAGGAGATCATCGACACTTTTGGTTTTAATGCGAATGGAGCCACCAAACTTCCCGTTGAGTGCTCGATAGTCGTGCGCGCCCTTGATAATTTCTGCTTCGCCAATTAAGAACGGATCAAAAAAGAAGGTACCGTAGCGGTATTGTTGAAAGCCAATTGGAGCGCCATCGACAAAGACGGCGATATCGCTTGGATCATCAAAACCACGAATGTTAATACGTTCGCCACCAGAACGACCGCCACCATCTATTGATGCACCGGGAACGGCATCGATCATTGAGGCAAAATTAGAGTACTGTTGCTCTTCAATCTCTGACCAATTAATGGTGGTTTGCGCAGGCTCAGCAATGGTAATGGGTTTGGCATAACGAACGCCTATGACTTCAAGCTCTTCATTTGGCGCTGTCTCGGCATATGAATAAAGAGGGAAGAGCAAAGCCAGTGAAATGAGATTTACTTTGAATGGATGACTTATTAATCGTTTCATATTGATGATTTATAGTGTTTTTATGAAGCTCGGATTATAAGAACATTATTACGATTAATAAATGATAATGAGATTAATTATCAAATGTGTTTTTGCGACGGATTGTAAAGTTTTTTATCCATTCGTGGAAACTACGATAAGTATCGTTAGCGTACATAAAACAAAAAGCCCAGCATCATGGACGCTGAGCTTATTGGCTTTAAACAAGATAGTGCGAGCACTGTTGCTCCTTTTGAGCTAATCAGGCGCCTACTTGGTAGGAATTACTGAGTTTCTAACGGTATCTGTCCGGTGGTCAGCGGCTCGGCATCGAATTCAGTGAGGCCTTCAATATAGCTTTCGACTGCTTGCTCTAAAGCATTATCACCTTGGTTAAAATAGGCAAGGTGGAAAATTGCATCGCCTTCGTTCACCAATGGTAATGTTTGTTGACCGATAACCAAACCACGCTTCGGGGCTTTTAGTTCTATCTCGTCATGACCAAGAGGAGAGCTAATATAAGCGAGCGTTTCACCCTGTTCTACTTTGTCTCCCAGATTAACGACAGTACGCAAAATGCCGTTACCTGACGCGCGAACCCAGCTGGTGGACTTCGCTATGATAGGCTCAGGCAGCTTTTTCCTGCTCGCACGCAACATACCAATGGCTTGCATTACGCGCCGAACCCCGAGTACACCAGCGCTGATCGAAAGTGGATCAAAACGCAATGCTTCGCCAGCTTCGTAGGTGAGCACTGGAATATCGCATTTTTCTGCTTCACTGCGTAAAGAGCCATCACGCAATGCTGAATCAACAATCACTGGCGTTGCAAATGCTTGAGCAATACGCAGAGTTTCTGAGTTGCTTAAGTTTGCGCGGATCTGTGGCAAGTTCGTGCGATGAATGGCCCCTGTGTGTAGATCCAAAATGTAGTCACAACGCTTGGCAATGTTGTTAAAGAACCCGTGTGCCATACGAGATGCAAGTGCGCCTTTTTCACTGCCAGGAAAGCAACGGTTGAGATCTCGTCGGTCGGGCAAGTAACGAGATTTATGGATGAAACCAAAAACGTTAACGATAGGTACTGCAATGACAGTGCCTTTCAGTTTTTGTGGATCCAGTTGGTTAATGATCTGACGAACGATTTCTACGCCATTAAGCTCATCACCATGGATAGCGGCATTCACCATTAACACTGGTCCTTCTTGTTTCCCATGGATGATTTCCACAGGAATAGATAAAGGCGAATGTGTATATAGCTTCGCTGCTTCAAATTCGATCTCTAATCGTTGTCCTGGTTGTATTTGATGTCCTAAGAGCTCAAATACTTTGCTTTTTTTACTTCTGGCCATAAACCATCTCTGTCAAATGCGTCATCAGCAATGTAACAATTGCTGCAAAATCGCACTAATCATTCTCATTAAGGACACGACAAATTACTTTAATCGTCATGCGTGAAATTTTGGTATGTGTGAAGTTTTTGTTTTCAATATGATCTTTTCTATCAGTTTAATACATAACAAGCCATAGAGAAGAGAGCGCAATAATAGCCTTAAAAAATGTGACTGTATTAAAAATAATACTGTTCATGGAGGACAAAAAAACGGACTTTTAACCCTACTTTTTATCCGATAATATCCGCGCCGAATTTGAGGTTTCACACTTTCTAACTAGAGGTTTTGATGAAAAAGGCAATTGCTAAAATTGGTGCATTGACTGCGGTAGCAGTTTCACTTTCAGGTTGCGTAGGTAGTAATGCCGTGACAGGTTATGTCATGGGGTTTAACTTGAAAGCTGTTGACAACCGTTACGCTCGAGGTGGCCTAAATATGCTTTTAGCGCCTGTTTATGGTGTCGCGATCGCAGCGGATTATATCGTGTTTAACTCTCTAGAATTTTGGACGGGTAAGAACCCGTTAAATGGTAAGCCACATATCTTCGATACAAAGGTAGATACTTACATTGATGTCAATCACCAGTTAGATAAGTCGTTAACGACGGCACCAATCGCACCATTAGCGGATAACCGTGTCATTGAGCAGGGGCGAATGCAGCAAATCGATGAGAACACTGTTCAAATGGATATTACTTACAGTAACGGTGAAAAGGCGACACTCATGGGTGTACGCGATGGTGAGTTTGTTACTTACTACATTGATGGTGAAGTTGCTGCACAAACCTCAATGGATGAATTAGCCGCTTACGCGCAAAACCGTGTGTAGTTGGGTTCAACTAAACCAAAAAAAGGGTGCCGTATGGCACCCTTTGTCATTTTTCGTGATTGAATTATGCTTTCTCTGGAATCGCTTCTAAAAGCGCGACCATCTGTTCCCAGTACAACTGAACAGTATCAATCTTCACTTTCTCATCTGGAGAGTGAGGGAATTTTATTGTTGGACCGAAAGAAACCATATCCATGTGTGGGTATGGTTCTTTAAATAGGCCACACTCAAGACCAGCATGGATGACCATGATGTTCGGCTTATGACCGTAAATGCCTTCATACATATCACGGAAAATTGCCATGATCTCGGAATCTGCATCTGGCTTCCAGCCAGGGTAAGCGCCTGAGAACTGAATTTGTGCGCCTGCTAGCTCAGTAATCGAGCGCAGCATGCTTTCCACTTGGCTACGGCCAGAGTCAATGAGAGAACGAATCAAGCAAAGCACGGTGACTTTATTTTCTTCTGTGCTGATCACACCAACGTTTAGAGAAGTTTCAACAACGCCTTCCACCTCATCACTCATACGGATTACGCCGTTTGGACAAGCGTTAAGTGCCGCAATGAATCGTTGCTGATCGGCGATTGAAAATACTTGCGCGTCAGTCGTGATCACTTCATTAAAGGTTACGATACCTGTTTCGATTTTACCCAATTCAGTTTTAAGCAGCTCAGTGTAGTGGTTGAACAGCTCAGCAAGCTTGTCTTGGTTTTCGACAGGAAGCGCGACAGTAACAAACGCTTCGCGAGGGATTGCATTACGTAAGCTACCGCCACGGAATTCGACTAAACGTAAATCAAGCTCTTGAGCATGACCGGCAAGGAAACGACCAAGTAATTTGTTGGCATTACCGCGACCTGTGTGAATGTCACAACCTGAGTGACCACCTTTTAGGCCTTTCAGCGTCAGTTGGCGTGTTACAAAACCTGCAGGCGTTGATTCTCGAGAAATATCGAAAGTCATGGTGCCATCAACGCCACCTGCACAACCCATGTAGACTTCGCCTTCTTGCTCAGAGTCTGTATTTAGAAGAATCTCACCCTCTAACCAACCAGCTTCAAGGCCAAATGCGCCAGTCATGCCTGCTTCTTCATCAATCGTCAGCAGAACTTCGAGTGGACCGTGCTTAATATCTTTAGATGCCAATACAGCAAGGCAAGAAGCCATACCAATACCGTTATCTGCACCAAGCGTTGTGCCTTTCGCAGTTACCCATTCGCCATCTATGTAAGGTTGGATTGGATCTTTGGTGAAGTCGTGTTCAGTGTCTTCGTTTTTCTGCGGCACCATGTCGATGTGTGCTTGAAGTACAACAGCCTTCTTATTTTCCATTCCTGGTGTCGCGGGCTTTTTGATGAACACGTTACCGGTTGGATCACGGCGAACGTCAAAGCCTTGCTCTGTTGCCCAGTTGATAATGTACTGTGCTAATGCTTCTTCATGTTTCGATGGATGAGGGATAGAACAAATCTTATCGAAAAACTGCCAAAGTGGAGCAGGTGATAAGGTACTGATCTCAGAATGGAACTCAGACACGGAGGACTCCTTTTGATGTGCTTTGCCAAATATATACCGTAAAAATATTGTCAAGGTAGCATTAAATGCTAGACGATTTGGCCTTCAAATTGCCGTTAGCATACCACCAGATAAGGAGTACGAGTAGTCGCGATCACAAGGATTTCTCTCAGAACTGTCACAGTTTGTGAATACAATAACAAGCACTATGTGTTCTCTATCATACATTCTTAAAGTGGCTTTATTTTTTAATTCATAAAATTGTAATTTAATTACATATAAACTTTGATAAAGGTCAATTTATGTATTTTTTGTGATTCCAATCACTAAAATGCTTGTAATTAAATTTCTTGGTGGTATATTTGTAACCAGCTTCTGAGAGAAGAATGAAATGCTCAAAGGATGAGTCCGTTTTATCGCCTCCAAGGAACCGAGAAATCAACGAATGTTTAATTGATTTAAAAGGTGATAGTTATGAAAGGTTTACCAAGTACAATGTTCTGGAATAGCAAGTCTGTTTACACCGGTAACTTTGTATACCCAACAAGCTTTGGCTACTAAGTGAAGTCAACGCATGTGACTCGAACAGTTTGTTCACCCCTATAAATTGGAATTTTTTTTCAGTGATAGTGCTGACATGATTCACCGCCACCCAAATTGGGTGGCGTTTTTTTATCTCTATTTTCTCTTCCTGACTCACTTATTGTCATCAAAGCCTTCTTCTATTCCCCATTCTTCGGTTTTATCGACTTTTCCACCAAATCTGTTAGATACCATGTTAAAAATGGGCCTTTTTCATCTGAAAGTTTAGTACATTGCTCAGTTTTTATTCTCTTTTAGGGAACTGTGTTATCTAGATTACCTATTGTTTTGTAAGAATATATTCCTTTGCCTACTTTGATAGGTTAGAGAATGTGTTTCATATCCAAAGAAAAAAAACGCATTAGAGTGAAGATTCTATCTAGAATTTGCTATTTGATAACTTTATAATTCCCGCCAATCGATTACGCAACCGTTTACTTTTTTACCTTTACAGGATTCGATCATGCTCGAGAGGCTTTTTAAACTCAGTGAAAATGGCACAAATGTGCGCACTGAGATCATTGCAGGTGTTACGACCTTCCTAACTATGGCTTACATTATTTTTGTAAACCCAGCGATCCTGTCGGATACCGGTATGGACCGTGGCGCCATTTTTGTCGCGACTTGTCTTGCTGCCGCAATCGGCTGTTTTATCATGGGATTTGTTGCCAATTACCCAATCGCACAGGCACCAGGAATGGGCCTGAACGCATTTTTTACTTACTCTGTTGTATTGGGAATGGGTTATACGTGGCAAGTTGCGTTGGCGGCTGTATTTGTTTCTGGCCTTCTGTTCATTCTTTTAAGCGTATTTAAGATCCGTGAGTGGATTATTAACTCGATCCCGCATTCTCTACGAACAGGTATTTCAGCTGGTATTGGTCTTTTCTTAGCGTTTATCGCATTAAAAAATGCAGGTATCGTCGTTGATAACCCAGCGACATTAGTTTCTATGGGAGAGATCACATCATTGCCATCTGTATTGGCCGCGATTGGCTTCTTTCTTACGATTGCACTGGTTCACCGTGGTGTGAAAGGTGCGGTGATGATCGCCATTCTTGGCGTTACAGCGCTTGGTCTTCTATTTGGTGATGTGCAGTGGGGCGGTATTATGTCAACGCCACCAAGCATTGCGCCAACTTTCATGCAACTGGATTTCTCTGGTTTGTTTGAAGTAGGCATGATTTCCGTCGTATTTGCTTTCCTATTTGTCGATTTATTTGACACCGCAGGTACGCTCGTTGGCGTTTCTCAAAAAGCTGGTCTAACTGATGAGAATGGCAACATCCCTCGTTTAAACAAAGCGTTACTTGCAGACTCAACAGCAACGTCAGTAGGTGCATTACTTGGTACCTCCAACACGACATCTTATATTGAAAGCGTTTCTGGTGTAGCTGCGGGTGGGCGTACTGGTCTAACAGCCGTGGTTGTTGGTGTACTCTTCCTACTTGCTCTATTGTTCTCACCACTTGCGGGTATGATCCCTGCTTATGCAACGTCAGGTGCGCTATTCTATGTGGCGATCTTGATGCTGTCTGGGCTAGTAAGCATTGATTGGCGTGACCTAACTGAAGCGTCCCCAGTTGTTGTGACTTGTTTAGTTATGCCGCTAACATTCTCGATTGCAGAAGGTATCACGTTAGGCTTTATCGCATACGCGGCGATCAAGTTATTCAGCGGTAAGGGCCGTGAAGTGTCGATGAGTGTATGGGTGATGTCAGCCATCTTCATCGTTAAATACCTCGTCGGTTAATTTCTCGAGCAAAAAGCCAGTGTGGATTTATTCACGCTGGCTTTTTCTTTTTTTACGTTGTTCACAGAAGACGGTTTTTCTGCGGAATAGGCAGAGAATTTTGATATCACCGTTGGTATTAGCGGTGTGTTTCGGTAGAATAATCGTTTGCGCAGCTTGAAATCCTCGTCTCCAAACATTTTGGAGAAGTTAGTGAGCATTCCGCTTTTGAGTGACTTCGCTAGATTTTGAGGATGCATATTTTCAAATTATTAGGTTATTACAATGAGTAAAAAATTCATTATCACTTGGGATGCAATGCAGACTTACTGCCGTGAACTGGCTGAAAAACAAATGCCAGCTGAGCAATGGAAAGGAATTTGGGCGGTAAGCCGCGGCGGTTTGGTTCCTGGCGCTATTTTGGCTCGTGAACTGGGTATTCGTTACGTTGATACAATCTGTATTTCAAGCTACGACCATGATCATCAGCGCGATATGACTGTACTAAAAGCACCTGAAGGTGATGGCGAAGGTTACCTAATCGTTGAAGACCTAGTAGACAGTGGTGATACAGCGCGCAAACTACGTGAGATGTATCCAAAAGCGAAAATGATCGCTGTGTGTGCGAAACCATCAGGCAAAGAGCTGCTGGATGATTACGTTGTAGATATTGCTCAAGACACTTGGATCGAGCAGCCTTGGGATATGTCAATCCAGTATGCTGAGCCAGTAAACCGCAAGCAAAAATAAGCGCGGTTAAAGAATATTGAGAAATGCCCCTTTATAGGGGCATTTTTTTTATTATGATATTAAATCATGCTAATAGCCTAGGGTTCTTCCTATGTCTGAAGACGTCAGTAAAAATCTTTCCGAAACTTTGTTCGTGAAACATAAGCAAGCAAAAGAAACCTCCGCGCTTACCCAGTACATGCCGACCAGTAAAAAAATACTTGATGAACGAGAAGCGCAGGGTGATCGTGCTTGGTATCGTCATTTGCGTCGCTTGCAATGGGCTTGGCAAGGATTGTCTCCGATCGAAATGGAAGGCGTACTGTCCAAAATTGCTTCATCATCTCACTCGCGAACCAATGATGATTGGTTAGACACTGTAATGGGTTATCACAGTGGTAACTGGACATTTGAGTGGATCAAGCTTGGTATGGATCATCAGAAGCGAGCAAATGAAATGCAAGGAGAAGAGGCAGCGGATGAACTCTTCACTGCTTCTTTGTGTTTTAGTATTGCAGGCTACCCACATTTAAAAAATGACAACTTGGCATCGCAAGCTCAAGTTCTGGCAAACAAAGCGTATTCTGACGGCGCAGAAAAAACTAAGTACACCATCAAGCAAATTGAAGTGCCTTACCAAAATCGCAAAATCATCGCGAACCTCCATTTACCAAGAACGGATAAACAGTTGCCTGTGGTAATGGTGAGCGCTGGTTTGGATACCCTACAAACCGACATGTGGCGTTTGTTCCGTAATCGTCTTGCACCGCGAGATATTGCGATGTTAACCGTGGACATGCCTTCGGTAGGGCATAGCTCTCATTGGCCCTTGACCGAGAATTCAAGTTGCCTACATCAAGCGGTATTGAATGAGCTTTACTCGCTACCTTGGGTTGATCATCACAAAGTGGGGTTAGTTGGGTTTCGTTTTGGTGGTAATGCAATGATCAGACTCTCTTTTGTCGAGCAGGAAAAGATCAAAGCTTGTGTCGCTCTAGGCGCACCCGTACATGATATTTTTACTTCCCCTCAGAAGTTACAAAAAATGCCGAAGATGTATTTAGATCTTTTGGCTTCCCGTTTGGGGAAAAATGCGGTTGATATTAATAGCATGGCTGGTCAGATGATGGCGTGGTCATTGAAGGTTCAGGGCTTCCTGAGCAGTCGAAAAACCAAAGTGCCTATTTTGGCTTTGGGTCTTGAAGGCGATCCAGTGTCGCCACACAGTGATAATCAACTTGTTGCTCTATTTAGCCAGTATGGTAGAGCAAAAAAAATCAGTTCCAAAACAATTACAAAAGGATATGAGCAATCCCTCGATTTAGCCATAAAGTGGCTAGAAGATGAATTATTAGGGTGACAATTCTCCTAAATTAGTTAAGAGTGATATATCTGAGCAAAAAATAAGCTCATGATAATTAAAAATAATAATCATTCTTGGGTGTTTACTTTTAACTATGAAAACGGAGATTCATATGTCAGAGACGACTCAGGGCCCGACTCACTTTCGCTTGATGTCAAAGTTGAAGGCGATAGGGCCTTACCTGCGCGAACCACAATCGCAAGAAGGGCGCTATTATTTTGATTGTTTATCTGTATGTGTAGACGACAAAAAATCGCCTGAGAAGCGTGAATTTTGGGGCTGGTGGATGGATTTGGAATCCATCGAGGGAGGCTTTACTGCTAAATATCATATTGGCAAGTACAACAAAGAAGGGCAATGGGTATCTGAAGCCCTTCCCAAAAAAGTGGTAGAGGAAGTGTATCTCACGCAGAGCACATTCCATCAAAAGCTGGTTGATACTTTAGAAGAACACTTCAAATTAGAAGTCGAATATCACACGGAGTCTTTCGATTTCGCTTAATTTGGTTGTTTTCATTTAATACCAAACAAAAAGGTGCGAAAACGCACCTTTTCTCTTGTTAATTCCCTATTTGATTGTTAAAACATCCTCTCTTTATTTGTTTTTCACTTCAGAAGACATCATGACAACGAATCAACAAAATGCAGTTGTTTCACAACCACAAACTGTCGTTGTGAAACTGGGTACAAGTGTGCTGACAGGCGGCACTCTGGCACTCGACCGTGCACACATGGTTGAGTTAGCACGCCAGTGTGCTGAGCTTAAAAAACAAGGCCATTCAATCGTAATGGTTTCGTCTGGTGCGATTGCAGCAGGCCGTGAGCATCTTGGTTACCCCGCATTGCCCAACGAGATGGCGAGTAAGCAGTTACTTGCCGCGGTGGGGCAGAGTCGCTTGATTCAAACATGGGAGTCTTTGTTTGGTATTTATGGTATCAAGATCGGCCAAATGCTACTAACCCGTGCCGATTTAGAAGATCGTGAGCGATTCCTTAACGCGCGTGACACTATTAATGCGCTCGTTGCGAACGATATTGTTCCTATCGTAAACGAAAATGATGCCGTTGCGACTAGCGAGATTAAAGTTGGCGATAACGACAACCTTTCCGCTTTGGTAGGCATTTTATGTGGTGCAGATAAGCTCTTGCTTTTAACGGACCAAAAAGGTCTGTTTACTGCTGACCCTCGTAGAGATCCGAACGCAGAGCTTATCAAGGAAGTAAAAACCATCGACGATACGCTGCGTAAAATCGCAGGTGGAAGCGGTACAACATTGGGTACTGGTGGTATGGCAACGAAGCTGCAAGCCGCAGACATCGCTCGCCGCGCAGGTATAGAGGTTATTATTGCTGCTGGTAGTGCGCCGAATGTTATCTTTGACTCTTTAAGTGCTGAACCTCAGGGCACGCGCTTCCTACCTTGCGCTGAAGCCTTAGAGAACCGTAAACGCTGGATTCTAGCGGGACCTGCGGCATCGGGCGACATCATTATTGATGATGGTGCAGTCAATGCTGTGGTCGGCAAGGGCAGTAGCCTACTTGCTAAAGGGGTAATCAAAGTTAGTGGTGACTTCGCACGAGGCGAAGTGGCGCGTGTAACAAACGCTCACGGTAAGTTGGTGGCTCGTGGCATCAGCGCCTACTCAAGTGATGACCTAACTAAAATTACGGGTAAGCACAGTAAAGATATCATCTCTATTTTGGGTCATGATTATGGCTCTGAGGTGATTCACCGCGATGATTTGGTCGTCATTCAGGAATAGAATTAGAGGGAAGCAAAGTGGATTTAACGAATATGGGTAAAGCTGCTAAAGATGCAGCTTTCGAATTAGCGACAGCGTCAACTGCGCAAAAAAACCAAGCATTAGCCATCATTGCTGATGAACTAGAAGCAAACTCTGCTGCTATTTTGGCGGCAAACGCTAAAGACATCGAACTTGGCCGTGAAGCGGGTTTAACCGATGCGCTGCTCGATCGCCTTTTGCTTAATGAAGAACGATTGACTGCAATTGCGAATGATGTTCGCAACGTCATTAGCTTGAACGATCCTGTAGGCAGCGAAATAGACAGTAAGGTACTGGAAAATGGGATGTCACTGTCTCGTCGTCGCGTGCCGCTTGGTGTCGTGGGCGTAATTTATGAAGCGCGTCCAAACGTAACCATTGATATCGCAGCGTTGTGCTTGAAAACCGGCAACGCAAGCATTTTACGTGGTGGCAAAGAGACCTTTTTCTCGAATATGGAATTAGTGAAGGTTATTCAGTCTGCGCTCGCAAAGGCGAACCTTCCAGCCGCTTCTGTGCAGTACATTGAAAAACCAGATCGTGAGCTTGTTTCTCAATTGCTTAAGTTGGACGATTACGTCGACATGATCATTCCACGCGGTGGTGCTGGCCTACACAAAATGTGTAAAGAAAACAGCACGATTCCGGTGATTATTGGTGGCTTTGGTATCAGCCATATCTTTGTCGACGAATCCGCTGATCTAGAGAAATCCCTGAATGTGGTTGAGAACTCTAAAGTTCAACGTCCATCTGCGTGTAACTCATTAGATACGCTGCTCGTGCATGAAAAAATTGCAGCGCAATTCCTACCAATGATCGTAGAGCGCATGAACGATAAAGTGACCTTCGTGACAGAGCCTAAGGCAAAAGCACTGATGCCTCAAGCAACACAAATTCGCGATGCTGTTGAAGGTGACTTTGATACGGAATGGTTGAGCTACACTCTTGGTGTAAAAGTTGTGTCTGATGTGAAAGATGCCATTGTTCATATGCGTGTCCATAACGCGAGCCACTCAGATGCGATCATGACCAATAGTTTGGAAAACTCAGAACTGTTCATCAATTCTGTCGGTTCGGCGGCGGTTTATGTGAATGCTTCAACGCGCTTTACAGACGGTGCGCAATTTGGCCTTGGCGCAGAAGTCGCAGTATCTACGCAAAAGCTACATGCACGCGGTCCGATGGGCTTAGAAGAGCTAACTAGCTACAAGTGGGTTGGTAAAGCGAACTACTTAGCACGCAGTTAACACATTCGACGAGATCTTGAGTGAAAAAGGGGCCTTTGCGCCCCTTTTTGTTTTGTCTAACATACCAATTCCGCTACACTACATGAGCTTTTATTTCGGTTTGAAAGCGTTATACCCAAATAGCTTTAATAGAGTCCGTATAACCATGAACGCGTGGTTATCCGTGATTGCTCATGAGGTTATTTTGGTATAGATATGGAGGTGATATGCATTGTCCTTTTTGTTCCGAGAACGATACCAAAGTTATTGATTCCCGCTTAGTGGCTGATGGCCATCAAGTTCGACGTCGCCGTCAGTGCTTGGCGTGTAGCGAGCGTTTCACTACGTTTGAAAGCGCAGAGTTAGTGATGCCTAAAGTGATCAAATCGAATGGCAACCGTGAACCATTTGATGAAGATAAAATGGTTGGCGGTATTCAACGAGCTTTAGAGAAACGCCCAGTGAGTGCCGATTCTATAGAGTTAGCGATCAGTATGATCAAATCACAACTGCGTGCGACGGGTGAGCGAGAGGTTCCGAGTGAAATGATTGGTAATTTAGTCATGGACCAGCTCAAAGAGCTCGATAAGGTGGCTTACATTCGTTTCGCTTCCGTTTACCGCAGCTTTGAAGATATTCGCGAGTTTGGCGAAGAGATTGCCCGCCTAGAAGACTGAGTAGCTCATGACTCAACACACTCTTGAAAGAGCGTTTTCTGATTTAGATTTCGCCATGATGTCACGAGCTATTAAGTTAGCGAAACGTGGCATTTATACCACCGCCCCTAATCCAAATGTAGGGTGTGTCATCGTTCGTGATGAAGAAATTGTCGGTGAAGGTTATCACCATCGTGCTGGTGAGCCGCATGCCGAGGTGCACGCGATGCGCATGGCGGGTGAAAAAGCAGTTGGTGCAACCGCTTATGTGACGCTAGAACCTTGCTCTCATTACGGCCGTACACCGCCATGTGCCGAAGGGCTGATTAAAGCCAAAGTGGCACGTGTGGTTTGCGCCATGGTAGACCCAAACCCGAAAGTTGCAGGTCGCGGCATCCAGATGTTACGTGATGCCGGAATTGAAGTACAAATCGGCTTGTTAGAGCAAGATGCCCTTGCCCTTAACCCTGGTTTTATAAAGTACATGCGTACAGGCATGCCGTTTGTTCAATTAAAAATGGCAGCCAGTTTGGATGGGCAAAGCGCACTCAGTAATGGTCAGAGCCAATGGATCACCTCCCCAGCGGCCCGCCAAGATGTGCAGCGTTATCGAGCGATAAGTGGTGGCATTCTTTCTACTAGCAAAACGGTGATTGATGATAATGCATCACTCAATGTGCGCTGGGATGACTTACCTAATAGTGTTCAAGCGCAGTATTTACAAGAAGAGCTTCGTCAACCAGTACGTGTAATCTTAGACCGTCAGAACCATTTAACTGATGCGCTCAAGCTGTTCCATACCGATGGAGAACGAGTTATTGTTCGCTCTGATGGAGACTGTATCCCTCTATTGGACAGCGCTCACCAAATTGACTTATCAACGACATTAAAACGTATCTCGGATGAGCACCACATCAATCACTTATGGGTTGAAGCTGGAGCTACGCTAGCGAGTGCGATGATAAAGGCTAATCTTGTAGATGAGCTCATTGTTTACCTTGCGCCAAAACTCATGGGCAGCGATGGTCGGGGGCTTATCGGTGCTTTAGGGTTAAGCGCTATGGCTGACGTCATAGATTTAAACATTACAGACGTTCGTATGGTTGGGGTAGACATTCGCATCACCGCCACCATAAAACGTAATGAAATTAGATAAGAAATAGTATGTTTACAGGAATAGTAGAAGCAGTTGGCAAGTTAGCTGCGATTACGCCGAAGGGCGAAGACATCATCGTCACGGTTGAAACGGGTACGCTTGATATGTCAGACGTTAAGTTAGGCGATAGCATTGCGACCAATGGTGTTTGCTTAACGGTAGTTGACTTCGGAAGCCACTATTACAGTGCTGATCTGTCCTTAGAAACCTTGAAGAAAACTGGGTTTGCTGAATACCAAGTAGGCGATAAGGTGAATGTAGAAAAAGCCATGTTGCCAACAACGCGATTGGGTGGACATATCGTTTCTGGCCATGTCGATGGGGTTGGTGAAATTGTCGAACGCAATTCAGTTGGCCGTGCGATAGAGTTTTGGGTTGCAATGCCTGCGGAAATTAGCAAGTACGTTGCAGAGAAAGGCTCGATTACTGTTGATGGTATTAGCCTAACCGTCAACGACTTACGTAAAAATGCTTTTAAGCTGACGATCGTTCCTCATACGAGTGAAGAAACTACGATTGACCAGTTTCAAGTGGGGCGCAAAGTCAACTTAGAAGTTGATGTACTTGCGCGTTATATGGAGCGTTTACTGCAAGGACAACAAGAAGATAAGGCCGAGTCTCGTATCACGATGGACTTTTTACAGCAAAACGGTTTTGCATAAGTCTTGGGAGTGGCTGCGTGAGGCATGCGATAAAGAGCAGACTCACAGAACACCGCGAGATTCATTGACTTGCTTAATGCAAAGCTCAAACTATTGACCTAACTAAGCATTCACTGCAACGTAATTTTTCATTGCTGTCGCAATAACAAATTTAGAATAACGGGATAACAGACTATGCCAATCAGTACGCCACAAGAAATTATTGATGATATTCGCGCGGGCAAAATGGTCATCCTAATGGATGATGAAGACCGCGAGAATGAAGGTGACTTGATCATGGCTGCCGAGCATATTACGCCGGAAGCCATCAACTTTATGGCAACCTATGGCCGTGGCCTGATTTGTTTAACCATGACCAAAGATCGTTGCGAAAGTCTAGGTCTGCCACCAATGGTGCAAGACAATAATGCGCAATACACCACCAACTTTACTGTTTCGATTGAGGCAGCAGAAGGGGTAACGACTGGTATTTCAGCCGCAGATCGCGCACGTACCGTTCAAGCAGCAGTCGCGCCAAACGCTAAAGCTGCGGATTTGGTGCAGCCTGGTCACATCTTCCCTCTCGCAGCTCAAGACGGCGGTGTACTGACTCGCGCAGGTCACACTGAAGCTGGCTGTGATTTGGCTCGTCTTGCTGGTTTAGAGCCAGCATCGGTGATTGTTGAGATCTTAAATGACGACGGCACGATGGCTCGTCGCCCAGATCTAGAGATCTTTGCAGAGAAGCACGGTATTAAATTGGGCACTATTGCCGACCTAATTGAGTACCGCAATAACACTGAGACAACGATTGAACGTGTGGCAGAGTGCAAGTTACCGACAGAGTTTGGCGAGTTCACGTTAGTCACGTACAAAGACACCATTGATAACCAAGTGCACTACGCAATGTGCAAGGGCGATTTGAAAGAAAAAGCGCCACTGGTTCGCGTTCATCTTCAAGACGTTTTTACCGACTTACTACGTAGCGATCGTAATGCAGAGCGCAGCTGGACACTAGATAAGGCAATGAAACGCATTGGTGAAGAAGGCGGTGTGCTGGTTGTTCTTGGCCATGAAGAATCGACCGATCTACTTATTCATCGCGTGAAGATGTTCGAAGCGCAAGACAAAGGTGAAGCCCCAACGCTTGCTAAAAAACAAGGCACGTCTCGCCGTGTTGGCGTTGGTTCACAGATTCTTGCGGATCTCGGTGTACATGATATGCGTCTTCTGTCATCGACCAACAAAAAGTACCACGCGTTAGGTGGTTTTGGTCTGAACGTTGTTGAGTACGTCTGCGAGTAACAACCGAACAATAAGTTCCTAGTCTTTGACGTGCTTAACTCGTCAATGGCTAGGAACCAGTGATTTGCCTCCAATTTCCATTAGATATTGCTCACAAATTTGTGCTAGAATCCGGCGATTCTCACTTGATGAACATATTTCACTTATAAATAGAGTTAAAGGAAAGCTTATGAAAGTGATCGAGGGTGGCTTCCCAGCGCCAAATGCAAAAATTGCTATCGTTATTTCTCGTTTCAACAGTTTTATTAACGAAAGCCTACTTTCTGGTGCGATCGATACACTAAAGCGTCACGGACAAGTAAGCGAAGACAACATCACGGTTTTGCGTTGTCCAGGTGCCGTAGAACTACCTCTAGTAGCTCAGCGTGTTGCTAAAACTGGCAAATTCGACGCTATTGTTTCTCTAGGGTCTGTTATTCGCGGTGGAACGCCTCACTTTGACTATGTTTGTAGTGAAATGAACAAAGGTCTAGCACAAGTGTCTATGGAATTCAGCATTCCAGTAGCATTTGGTGTTTTGACTGTTGATACGATCGATCAAGCGATTGAACGCGCAGGAACCAAGGCTGGTAATAAAGGTGCAGAGGCTGCACTAAGCGCACTTGAAATGATTAATGTACTATCTGAAATTGATTCCTAATGGGGGCCAGTGTGAAACCAGCCGCACGTCGTAACGCACGTCAATTCGCTCTACAGGCGATCTACTCATGGCAAATTACTAAAGAGAATGTTGCCAAGATTGAAGAACAGTTTTTGTCTGGCGACAAATACGATGAAGAAGAACTTCATGCATCTGAGCCAGCGCTTGCTGCTCCAGAGACAGACGTAGCTTACTTCCGTGAACTATTAAGCGGTGTTGTACTTAGCCACGCTGAGCTAGATAGCAAAATTCGTCCATACATCTCTCGTCCTATGCAGGATTTAGATATGATGGAACTTGCTCTTCTTCGCCTTGCTATGTACGAGATGACTCGTCGCGAAGATGTTCCTTACAAAGTTGTTATCAATGAAGCGATTGAACTTGCAAAAGTTTTCGCAGCAGAAGATAGCCACAAGTTTGTGAATGGTGTACTTGATAAAGCAGCACCTCACATTCGTAAGAAATAACGATTTCTTCAATGAAAAGGTCAGCACATGCTGACCTTTTTTGTATCAAAAGCTTTTACATCAAAAAGTAAGTGAATTATGTCTGGTGAATTTAATCTGATAGACAAATACTTCGTCGGTCGTCAGAGCCAACGTAAAGATGTCCATCTAGCCGCTGGTGATGATTGCGCTTTGGTCAAAGCGCCAGCTAATGTTCAGATTGCGATTAGCACGGATACATTGGTAGCTGGAACGCATTTCTTAGCCGACGCGAACCCAGCATGGGTCGCACACAAAGCATTGGCTTCTAACATCAGTGATTTGGCGGCGATGGGCGCAACGCCTGCGTGGGTGAGCTTTGCATTAACGATGCCTGAGCCAGATGAAGAATGGCTTGCACCTTTCTGTGATGCATTTTTCGAACTGGCTGATTACTATGGTATTCAGTTAATAGGCGGTGATACCACCAAAGGCCCATTGTGTCTGACACTGACGGTGCAAGGTTTTGTACCTGAAGACAAAGCGCTCACGCGATCCGGCGCCAAGCCTGGGGATTGGGTATACGTAACGGGAAACCTTGGCGATGCAAAAGCTGGCTTGGATGTGATTCTAGATGACTCTCTGCGCAGCAGAGCCGGCGCGGAAGCACTAGAGCGAGCTCATTACCTTAGTTCTCCGCGTGTGCTTGCTGGACAAGCTCTTGTTGGCCTAGCCTCTTCGGCGATAGATATTTCAGATGGTTTAATCTCTGATATTAAGCACATTTTACAGCGATCTCAGGTTGGGGTGAGTATTGATGTCTCTCAGCTACCGATCTCTTCAGAATTAGTCCAGTTTTTAGATGATAAGATCAGCGCGCAGCAGTATGCTTTAGCAAGTGGCGAAGAATACGAGTTGTGTTTTACCGTGCCGGAGCAAAATCGAGGCTCGTTACAAAGCGCTTTATCTCATACTGGCTGTAAGGTCACATGTATTGGTCAAATCCGACCAAATGGAACCTTCGAGCTGCATGATAACAATCAACCACTTGATTGGGACTTAAGTGGCTTCGACCACTTTAAATGATCTGAGCTAAGCTCTAGCCAAGAGCCTGTTACTATTGAGCAACTCACAGGCATGACGATTGAAACCAAACTAGCAGTATAGGTTTAAGGATATGACCAACCCTCTTTCTCTGATTTCATTAAAGAACCCGTGGCATCTATTGGCGACGGGTTTTGGCAGTGGATTATCCCCGTTTATCCCTGGAACAATGGGCACACTGGCGGCCGTGCCTTTCTTTTTGTTGTTGGCACAATTACCATTTACGGCGTATGTCATTGTTGTTCTGATTTCGTGTGTGATCGGCATTCAAATATGCCAAGTGACGTCTGCAGACATGAAGGTGCATGATCATGGTTCAATCGTATGGGATGAGTTTGCAGGCTTTTGGATTACGATGAGCATTGTACCTGCACTGAATATTCCACTCACTGAATGGAAGTGGTTGATCACTGGCTTCATCTTATTTCGTTTTTTCGATATGGTAAAACCTTGGCCAATTGGGTGGCTAGATAAGCGAGTTCACGGTGGGCTGGGTATTATGGTTGATGATATCGTGGCGGGAGTTATGGCCGGTGTTGCCCTGTTTCTAGTCGCAAAATATGCGGGCTGGATGAACTAAACACTGAACGTAAAAAAGGGATGCTATGAACATCCCTTTTTACATTCTATTTTGCTAAATAATCCAAGATGGATTTTTCAATTCCTTTTGCATCGAGACCAAGCTCTTCATGCAGTTCATCTTGTGTTCCCTGATGAATAAACTCATCTGGTAAACCTAGGTTCAACACAGGTTTAATGATTTTATCTTTCATCATGAACTCAACGACACCAGCACCAGCACCACCCGCGATAACATTTTCTTCTAACGTCACGAGCACGTCATGATCTGCGGCTAATTGACGAATTAATGCTTCATCGAGCGGCTTCACAAAGCGCATATCAGCAACAGTGGCGTTAAGGTATTCTGCCGCTTCTAGCGCGTTACCCAAGAAAGTACCAAAGCTCAGAATAGCAACTTTTTCACCTTGGCGAACCATGCGCCCTTTACCGATTTCTAACGCCGTAAACTCAGTTTCGATTTCTACGCCCATGCCGCTACCACGAGGGTATCGAACCGCACTCGGGCCAGAATGCTTATGGCCAGTGTAAAGCATTTGTCGGCACTCGTTTTCGTCACTTGGCGCCATGATCACCATGTTCGGAATACAGCGCATAAAGCTCAAATCGAACGCACCTTGGTGAGTTTGACCATCTGCGCCAACGAGACCTGCGCGGTCGATCGCAAACATCACTGGTAAGTCCATGATCGCGATGTCGTGGATCAATTGGTCATAACCACGTTGCAAGAAAGTCGAATAGATAGCAACGATTGGATGATCGCCCGCAATTGCCATGCCTGTTGCCAGTGTTACAGCGTGCTGCTCAGCAATCGCCACATCAAAGTATTGGTCTGGGTACTCTTTTGAGAAACGCACCATACCCGAGCCTTCGCGCATCGCTGGCGTAATTGCCATTAGCTTAGGATCTTGGGCCGCCATGTCACATAAAAAGTCACCGAAGATCTTTGAGTAAGTTGGCTTACCGCCACTGCTCTTCGGCAGACAATTATGCGTTGGATCGAATTTAGGAACACCATGGTAGCCGATAGGATCTTTCTCGGCAGGCTCATAACCTTTGCCTTTCTTGGTCATGATGTGTAGGAACTGAGGACCTTTGAGCTCACGCATATTTTTCAGCGTTTTGACGAGTTCATTGACGTCGTGTCCATCAATCGGGCCAATGTAATTAAAGCCGAACTCTTCGAACAGAGTACCAGGCACTACCATGCCTTTTAGGTGCTCTTCCGTACGGCGAACCAACTCTTTAATAGGTGGGACACCAGACAGCACTTTCTTGCCGCCTTCACGGATAGAAGTGTACAAGCTGCCAGAAAGTACTTTCGCAAGGTGGTTATTCAGGGCGCCGACGTTTTCTGAAATCGACATTTCGTTGTCGTTCAAAATCACCAACATATCAGGATGAACGTCGCCAGCGTGGTTCATGGCTTCGAATGCCATGCCTGCTGTAATTGCGCCATCACCAATCACACTGACGATTTTGCGACCTTTACCTTCTTTTTGTGCGCTGATGGCCATGCCAAGACCTGCACTAATCGATGTCGAAGAGTGGCCGACAGATAAGGTGTCATATTCACTTTCTTCACGCCAAGGGAAAGGGTGTAGACCATCCTTTTGGCGAATTGTTGGCATTTTATCGCGACGTCCGGTGAGGATTTTATGCGGGTAAGCCTGATGACCAACATCCCAGATCAATTTGTCGATAGGGGTGTTGTAAACATAATGCAGAGCGACAGTTAGCTCCACGGTGCCTAAGCCAGACGCTAAGTGTCCGCTAGATTGGCTCACTGAATTTAGCAGATACGTTCGCAGTTCATCACACAGATTTGGTAATGTTTCTTTCGGAAGAAGACGTAATTCTTCCGGTGTATTTGCTAACGCCAGTGTTGGGTACTTTGAAATATCAAGAGTCATATAAATGCGCGCTTATAGTGTTAATTTTTGCGCTCGATGACATATCGGGCGAACTCTTCGAGTAACTGAGTATTGTATGGGATAGCTTCCAATGCTTGAAGTGCTTCCTGTAACAGAGTGTGAGCTTTCTCTATGGCTCCCTCTAAACCCAGCAGGGAAGGATAAGTGCTCTTATTCAGACCTTGGTCGGAACCTTGAGGCTTACCCAGTGTTTCTGTGTCACTGATGATATCAAGAATATCGTCTTGAACCTGAAACGCCAAACCAATTGCTTTTGAGTAGCGCTCCAAGTGAGGTAGAACCTCGATACCTTTCTCACCAGCAGCTAATGCACCTAATTTTACCGCACAATCAATCAGAGCTCCGGTTTTTTTACGGTGTATCTCTTCCATTTCTTCAAGAGAAACTAGGCGATTTTCCGCGCCTAAATCTAAGGCTTGCCCTACACACATGCCGCTGGCACCAGAGGAATGCGCTAAGGCTTTGATCATATTGATGCGTTGAGCTTCAGCCGCCGGGCTTAATTGACCATCAGAAATAATAGTGAAGGCAAGAGTTTGTAGTGCATCACCTGTCAGTATTGCGGTTGCTTCATCAAACTTAATATGACAAGTTGGTTGACCTCGACGCAGTTCATCATCGTCCATGGCTGGCAGATCATCATGAATGAGTGAGTAGGCATGTATACATTCGATAGCAGCGGCGGGGGTGTCTAAGTCTTCAGGTTTACAGCCGAGCATTTGACCTGTGATGTAAACAAGAAAAGGGCGAACGCGTTTCCCACCTAGCAAAAGGCCGTATTTCATTGCTTGAATCAATGGCTGCTCTTGATATGGAAGCTGATCGAGCCACAAATTCAATTGCTGATTGTTTCTTTGTTGAAAAGACGTCAATGTCTGTTGCATCACATTGCTCACTACTGATTGTTATTCTGAATCTGGTTTGAAGTCACTCAGTGGTGCTTCATCATCTTCACTAAGAAGAATGCTCACGCGCTGTTCGGCGTCGCTTAATTTAGTTTGGCCTGCACGAGCTAAGGCAATGCCTCGTTCAAACTTACGCAGGGCATCATCTAGAGCAAGATCGCCATTTTCTAATTGATCAACCAAGCTATCAAGCTCTTCAATGGTTGCTTCAAAGGTCATGTTTTCTGGTTTCTTGACCGCCATCTTTTTTCTGCCTTAATCAAGCCTCGGGTAAGATGCACGAAAGTTACCTTAGCCTAGTAACTTGGTCAAATTTAACCTTATATAATTGTCACAAAATTAGCGTTCAACGAGTCTAAGCGATGAAACCCCATATTTTGGTTGAGGTTGTTAAGTGTAATTTGTGATCCATTAGCTAAGATTTTTCTAAAAATTCTGCGCGAGTTGTCGATACAGGTAATAATCCGCCCAATGGCAGTATTTGAGTATAGCGTGAGGAGTGCTTTGTGGATTTAGCAACCCTATTAGGTTTGATTGGTGGTTTTGCATTCGTCATTATGGCGATGGTGCTTGGTGGCAGCATCGGCATGTTTGTCGATGTCACGTCGATCCTTATTGTCGTTGGCGGCTCAATATTCGTCGTGTTGATGAAGTTCACAATGGGACAGTTTTTTGGTGCGACAAAGATTGCTGGCAAAGCCTTCATGTTTAAAGCGGATGAACCCGAAGACCTGATCGCAAAAATTGTGGAAATGGCCGATGCGGCGCGTAAAGGTGGTTTTCTTGCTCTTGAAGAGATGGAAATAAACAACACATTCATGCAGAAAGGCATTGATCTACTGGTTGATGGCCATGATGCCGACGTTGTGAGAGCGGCACTCAAAAAAGACATCGCGCTTACGGATGAACGACATACGCAAGGTACTGGCGTATTTCGCGCCTTTGGCGACGTTGCTCCTGCGATGGGAATGATTGGCACCTTGGTTGGTCTTGTTGCGATGCTTTCAAACATGGATGACCCTAAAGCGATTGGACCAGCAATGGCCGTTGCACTCTTGACCACATTGTATGGCGCGATCCTGTCCAATATGGTGTTTTTCCCTATTGCGGATAAGCTTTCTCTTCGCCGTGACCAAGAAACGCTAAATCGCCGTTTGATCATGGATGGCGTATTAGCGATTCAAGATGGCCAAAACCCGCGAGTGATCGATAGTTACTTGAAGAACTACCTCAATGAAGGTAAACGTGCCCTTGAGATTGACGAGTAACTTGGAGAGTAGTGATGGATGATGAAGATAACAAATGCGATTGTCCGCCACCCGGTCTCCCGTTATGGATGGGGACATTCGCGGACTTAATGTCGCTACTGATGTGTTTCTTTGTTCTTCTACTCTCGTTTTCTGAGATGGATGTACTGAAGTTCAAACAAATTGCAGGATCAATGAAATTTGCCTTCGGTGTGCAAAATCAGCTTGAAGTGAAAGACATTCCCAAAGGTACTAGCATTATTGCCCAAGAGTTTCGACCGGGTCGGCCGGAACCAACTCCGATTGATGTCATCATGCAGCAAACCATGGACATCACTCAGCAGACGCTCGAATTTCATGAAGGGGAGTCTGATCGAGCTGGTGGCACAAAACGTGATGAAGGCAAGTTAACGGGTGGGCAATCGCCAGAAACGTCAACTCAAAACAATGAATCTGCCGAAGCGGACATGCAGCAACAGCAATCTAAAGAGATGTCGCAAGAGATGGAAACCTTGATGGAAAGCATCAAGAAAGCCTTAGAGCGAGAGATTGAACAAGGCGCCATTGAAGTTGAAAACCTCGGTCAGCAGATTGTTATACGTATGCGTGAAAAAGGTGCATTCCCAGAAGGTTCGGCCTTCTTGCAGCCTAAGTTTCGCCCTTTAGTTCGTCAGATTGCAGAGCTAGTAAAAGATGTGCCAGGCATTGTTCGAGTATCTGGCCATACAGACAATCGACCGCTAGATTCGGAACTTTATCGCTCTAACTGGGATCTCTCTTCTCAGCGCGCAGTATCAGTCGCGCAAGAGATGGAGAAAGTGAGAGGCTTCTCTCATCAACGTTTAAGAGTACGAGGCATGGCGGATACGGAGCCCTTGTTACCGAATGATTCTGATGACAATCGCGCACTTAACCGACGGGTTGAAATCAGCATTATGCAAGGCGAGCCTCTCTACAGTGAAGAAGTGCCGGTAATTCAATAACTAGGCTTTAGTTTTAAGTCAGTAAAGAGACAAGAAAGCGAGCAGATTGCTCGCTTTTTTTGTTTTTCCAATCCGCTTGGGTGTATAATCTTGCGCCTTAAAAGTGAGCTCAGACTACTTTTTGTGACTGAAACGCGGTTTTACTGCGTATGAAGTATTGAAGTTGAGTGTCACTCTTTGTTGATTGCGAAACTAACCTGCGAATTAGACTATGAAATTTATTGTAAAGCCCCATCCAGAAATTTTTGTAAAAAGTGAATCTGTGCGTAAGCGCTTCACAAAGATTTTAGAGTGCAACATTCGTAACATCATTAAGAGCCGCACGGAGTCTGTCGCGGTATTTAACCGTCGTGATCACATTGAAGTGACCTCTGAGAGTAACGAATTCCACGCTGAAGTTCTTGAGGTTTTGACTCATACACCAGGCATTCACCACGTACTGGAAGTGAAGCAAACTGAATTTAAAGACTTGCACGATATCTTCGAGCAAGTGCTAGAACTCAACCGTGCTGCACTCGAAAATAAAACCTTTGTTGTACGTGCGAAGCGTCGTGGCAAGCATGACTTTACCTCTATTGAACTAGAGCGTTATGTAGGCGGTGGTTTAAATCAAGCGATTGAAAGCGCTAGTGTTAAGCTACGAAACCCAGACGTGACGATCAAGGTAGAAGTCTCGAACGACAAGCTAAACCAAGTATTGTCTCGTCATAAAGGCCTAGGTGGTTTCCCTCTGGGTACGCAAGAAGACGTGTTAAGCCTGATCTCGGGTGGTTTCGATTCTGGTGTTTCAAGCTATCTTCATATCAAGCGTGGTTCAAAAGTACATTACTGCTTCTTTAACTTGGGTGGTCCAGCACACGAAATCGGCGTTAAGCAGGTTTCTCACTACCTATGGAACAAATACGGTTCTTCAGCAAAAGTACGTTTTATCTCAGTTGATTTCGAGCCTGTGGTTGCGGAAATCCTAGAGAAAGTCGATGACGGCCAAATGGGCGTGATCTTGAAGCGTATGTTCATGCGTGCAGCAGGCATGATCGCTCAGAAGATGAAGATCGAAGCATTGGTAACAGGTGAAGCGCTAGGTCAAGTATCGAGCCAAACGCTAACCAATCTACGCCACATCGATAACGTAACAGACACGCTGATTCTGCGTCCGCTTATCAACTGGGATAAAGAAGACATCATCAATCTAGCACGTGAAATCGGCACAGAAGATTTCGCAAAGACAATGCCAGAATACTGTGGTGTTATCTCTAAGAAGCCAACCGTGAAAGCGGTGAAAGGCAAGCTAGAAGCTGAAGAAGAGAAATTCGACTTCAGTATCCTTGAGCAAGTGGTTCAAGAAGCTCGCATGATGGACATTCGTGATATCGCGAAAGAGTCTGAGCAAGCCGCACCAGAAGTAGAGCAAGTTCAAGCGGTAGAAGAGCACGCGGTTGTGCTAGATATTCGTAGTCCTGAAGAGGAAGACGATAACCCACTTGAAATCGAAGGTGTGGATGTGAAACATATCCCTTTCTACAAGCTGGGTACACAGTTTGGTGACTTAGACCAGTCTAAGACATACCTACTTTACTGTGACCGCGGTGTGATGAGCCGTCTGCAAGCGCTTTACTTGCAAGAGCAAGGCTTCAGCAACGTAAAAGTTTACCGTCCATAGCTGACTGTTAAAATACGTTAAAAGGCGCAAATTGAGACATCAATTTGCGCCTTTTTTGTTTTCAGCCCTAAACCACCTACTTCAGTAGGTGGTTATCATCCGTTTCGGCTTTGCCTGTAAAACTACTCATGCTAA
>NZ_JAWOUY010000015.1:0-144430 GCF_033339635.1 Vibrio sp. 2092
CTTTCAACCACAGGCGCGTCGTTTACCGCATTCACAGTGACGTTAACCGTCGCTTGGTCAGTCAGTGCACCATCGGTCACGGTGTAAGTGATTTCGGCGTCACCATGGAAGTTCTCAGCCGGTGTGAAGACCAGTTTGCCATCAACAATCTCAACTGTACCTTGTGCTTCAGGTACAGACGCTGATTCAATCGACAGCTTATCACCATCAATATCGGTGTCGTTTGGCAGGACATCAATCGTTACTGAGCTATCTTCCTCTGTAATTGTTGTATCATTAGAGGCAATAGGCGCATCGTTAACTGAGTTTACTGTTACCGAAACTTGAGCTTCATCCTCTAACTCACCATCTGAGATGGTGTAGCTAATCGTTGCATTACCGTTGAAATTTTCAGCCGGAGTGAAAACAAGCTTACCATCGATAATCTCAACGATACCTTGCTCTTCTGGTACAGAAGCAGAGGTAATGATTAAATCATCACCTTCAATATCACTGTCGTTAGCGAGCACATCAATTACAACCAGGGAATCTTCGTCAGTTTGAATCGCATCATTAGTTGCTATTGGCGCGTCATTAACAGGCGTAATATCTAAGTTAGCAGTGCCATTAATAACACCACCATCATCATCAATGATGTCATAGGAGAATGACACTTCAGTGTCATCATCAGCTTCTGGGATGTAAGTCCAAGAGCCATCGCTGTTATCAATTAAGGTGCCATTCCCACTCTCAATAGTGACGTTTGTAATGACAAGAGTATCGGCATCATCAATATTGACATTAGATAGTAATTCTTCAGTAGTTATCGTGATTGGATCGCTATCTTCCTCAACAGCGCTTAATGTCACTGGAGAATTAGTAAGTGGCTTACTTGAGCCATCCCCACTTGTCTCGATACCTGTTGTGAAGAAGTCATTTAAGGTCAACGCTTGTGTTTCAGATAAGCCGAGGGATTCTAGGCCAATAGTTTCAAAGTTTGTTGAGGCTAGCACTTCAGTACCATCTCGTACAATCGTGGCACTATTTTGCAAACTGGAGCCACTATTTTCACCCGCTGCAGGTGCGAGTTCTTCATCAATAGCAGAAGGGTCTTGACCTTGCTCAATAGCACTAATAATCTGTGCTACATCGTCTGAAATATCTTTTAAACCTTGCTCTTGAGCAAGCTGAATTTTCAGGTCTTGAGGCGCAGCATCTGTCATTGCCACTATCACTTCACCTGGTAGAGGCTGCTGTCCTTCTGCAAGGACTCTCAGCTGCCCATCCAAACCTATTACGACGACTTGATTACCGAGTGGCACTAATGCTGTACGATCCATATAAACCTTAACCCTAAATAACTGTCAAGTTTTTGACTAACAATACTAATTTGCTATATATTGCCCGAATATATAGTGCAATAACAGCAATTTGATGCTCAATAAAGTAATTATGTGTCATACATCAATAAGAATCCAGATGCATAAGTGTTTTATTTTATTAAAATCTGGACACTCGTTTCTAGCCATTACCTCCATCTTTAATTTGAGATCTTAATTCAAGTTTTAGGCAGATTTAGTAGGTTGATTTATCAAAATTGAAACAAATGAACAGCGAATCAACAGGTTACTTCATCGCATATTAATGTTATTGTGCGCTAAATTATTGACGCCCTTATAAGTATTCCACTTATAAGCCCTATCACCTCGAGAATTTTTACCATTATCTAGGAGAATCACAGTGAAGTGGACTCGTGCCAACGCCTTTTGTATTGGTATGTTCACCGCTAGTCATGCTTTTGGGCAAACGCTAGAGCAAGCGGTTGAAAACACATTAAAAACCAATCCTGACATCAAAAGTGCGTTCAATGAATTCGTTAGCAAGCAGTATGTGAATGAAGCATCTGGTGGTGCTTACCTCCCATCCGTAGACTTAGATGCCGGTATCGGTTACGAAGGAATCAAACCTGCAGAGTCAGGGCGAGATTCAACCGATCTGACAAGAAAAGAAGCCACCGTGACACTAACCCAGCTAATATGGGATGGTTCAGCGACACTTAATGATATGGATCGAACAGCAGCTGATGCTGAATCGGTCCGTTATCAACTTCTAGCTGATGCCCAAGACACCGCTCTAGAGGTCGCGAAAGTTTATTTAGACTCAGTAAAAGCTTATGAAATTCTTACACTTTCCGAGAATAACTTGAAAGTGCATAAGAAGATCTATGAAGACATTAAAAAGCGAGTTAACTCAGGTATCGGTTCTACAGCAGACCTAACCCAGGTAGAGGCTCGTTTAGCAAAGGCTCACGGTAACTTGGTGGCAGCTCAGAACAACTTATATGACAGCCACACCACCTTTACACGCCTTGTCGGACAGTCACCACAAGGATTGATTTTCCCAAGAGCGGACCAAAACTTTATTCCCTACACCATCGATGAAGCGATTGACTTGGCATTCGAGTCACACCCAGTAATCAAAATCTCGGTAGCTGATGTGGACTCTGCAAAGTTCCAATACAAGCAATCTAAGGGAGCTTACTACCCAACGATATCGGTAGAAGCGGCTCAAACATGGCGTGATGATGCAAGCGGTATTGAAGGAAGCAGCGAAGAGACAACAGCGATGTTGCGCATGCGTTACAACCTCTTTAACGGTGGTAGTGACGTAGCCAACGCCGAAAGTTTTGCCTACCAACTAAACAAAGCAAAAGACCTAAGAGAACGTGCATACCGCCAAGTAGAAGAAGGCCTTCGTCTATCTTGGAGTGCGTTAGATTTAACACTTCAACAAAAAGAGTTCCTAGCGGATCACGTAGATTCGGCCTCTGAAACTGTCATCGCCTACGAAAAGCAGTATCGCATTGGAAAACGCACTCTGCTGGACTTGTTAAATACTGAAAACGAACTTTTCGAAGCGAGAAAGAACTACTTGGATGCTCGATACTCAGAGCAGTACGCCAAGTACCGCGTTATGAACGCGACTGGCCAATTGTTAAATGCCTTGCGTGTCGATGTACCTACAGAATGGAATGAAAAGGTGGAGTACTGATCATGAAACCAGTGAAGATTCTATTTGCATTGGGTATGCTCGCCATCACTCAACACGTTGTTGCTGAAGACGAATATGAGTATCGTCCTGTACCAAATGCAGAACAAATAGCAGATTTGCAAGATGACGATAACGATGGTGTCATCAATGCTCGAGATATGTGCCCAGGTACACCTGAAGGCTCAGAGGTCGACAACGACGGTTGTGGAGAATACATTAAAGCATCAGATAACATGCAAGTGCGGATACTTTTTGCTAACGACTCTGATGAGATCAATCCAGTCTTCAGAAGACAAGTCCGAGAGCTTTCCGACTTTTTAAAAGAGTACCCTACTACTTCGATAGAGCTGCACGGCTATGCTAGTAAAGTTGGTGGTTCAAAGCATAACCAAGATCTTTCTGAAAGACGAGCACGCAATGTCCGTGAAGCCCTACTAAGCTACGACATCGAACCGAGTAGAGTCCGCATTGTTGGTTTTGGTGACACTCACTTAGCACAACAAGGGACCGATGAAGTCAGCCATGCTTTAAATCGTCGAGTAACCGCATCAGTCGTTGGTTACAAAGGCGAGATAAAAAGAGAGTGGACAATATTCACAACTCTTCCAGAAAGGTAAAGTACCTGTTTTTGTTTGCTCTGCAAGCATAAAGCAAACAAAAACGAGTGAATACTTAACCTCAGAAAAGGAGCTTCGGCTCCTTTATTTTTACTCATTTCGACAACCGTATTATGCTTTAGGAATCGGCACTTTAGTGTTACTCTAGCCACGTCATAACAACGAGAGTTTTGAAATGAGCAAACTTACATCAGATATCCAAGCGAACCTTGACCTTTTTGTTGCAGAAACGAAAGAAAACCAATTGGTTTGGGGTTTACGCAATGAAGAAGGTTGGCTATCTTGCGATTCAACTGAATTCGAAAACAGCGAAGTCATGCCTTTCTGGTCTTCTAAAGAAGATGCAGAAGCACATAATGTTGAAGAATGGGCAGATTTTACTGTACTAGAAATCCCATTAGATATCTTTGTTGAAGATTGGCTTTTGACTCTTGCAGAAGATGGTGTTCTTGTTGGAACTAACTGGAACGATCAGTTAGAAGGCAAAGAAATGGAGCCTCAAGATCTAGCAAAGCTTTACATTGATTAAAGATTTCTGACCTCAACTTTATGTTGAGGTCTTTCTTTTTATGCCTCTTCTTTCAATATCTCGACCAAGTGCATAGTTTTACTACTCTTTTTCTTAGTACACCCAACTTAATCACAACGCTGATGCGTTAAAAGCGCTATGATAACTCAACTTTAAAGGCACCTTAAATTAAAGGCTCGTTTAAACATGCGCGTGCTCTATCCCTTGCTTGCGTCACTTTTGCTCACTCCAGTATATGCAAGCGACACTCAAGATATTGAACCAAACCAAAATATCACACAGTGGCACTCTGTCTACCAAACCACACTACGAAGCAACCCTGAGTCGGCATTGAGCATGCTTCAAGATCGCTACCATACAGCGAAATCGGACAGCGAAAAGCTCTACGTAAGTGGATTGATTTATGAATATATGTCAAACATAAATCAGCCTTACTACGGCAGCAGTCAAGTCTTAGACAACCATTTTTCTCAATTAGAATCAGAATATATTCTTGCCTTAAATGAACGTAAGCATGGTAGTTACGAGGCCTCAGTAGATAGCTTTTCTTCTTTGCGACAGACAATGAAGAAAATATCCGATTCCGAAGGCAAGGCTCTGATGAACTATCAACTTTGTTACACGCTGAATCAACAAGGTCGTTATCACAAAGCAAACTTTTATTGCTCATCCTTAGAGAGCCACTTAAATCATAAGCATCAAGAAAACTTCCCTGTTGATCTTGCTTTGCGCGTGGTAGCAAATAACTACAATTACCGCGGTGACTATGAAAAAGCCTTAAGTTTGTATCGACAGTTGATGGCCAACATGTCGACGCAAAGCGATCCTTCAGGGATTTACAATGACGTCGGCAATTTACTTGCAGAGCTGGGGCAATTTGAACAATCAGAGCAATATCTCATTCAAGCCTTACTGGTTCGCCAAGATGAAGGGACACCTCTTGAAGTTGCGCAAGTCGAACATAGTCTAGGAGCGATGTACAGAAAATCCAAAGAACTCGATAAGTCCATCAGCCACTACAAAAATGCATTAACGATTCTCGAACAACTTCATTACCCATACGGGCAAGGGTTGACCTATTTAGGGTTATCTGCTGCTTTGGCCGATTCTGGGCAATTGGATACCGCGGTAGATTACATTGGAAGAGCATTAAACATTGCCCAAACTTATGAGAATACGCACCTTGAAACAGAGGGTCATTTGGCTGCTGGATTGGCATATTTAAAGAACCATACACCCGAAAAATCGATTGAACACGGTACAATTGCGTTAAGATTAGCGGTAAAAAACGCTAGGCCCTTATTGCAAGCGCAAGCCCAATTACTCCTCTCAAAAGCATACCAAGCTCAAAATGATTACAAAAAGGCACTGGAGCATCACAAGGCCTACTCGACGATTGAACTAACGAACCGAGACGCGAGTAATATCAAGGCGTTAGAGGCACTAGATCTCTCTAAAAAAGAGTATGAATATGATCTACAAGTCGCGCAGTTGAACAACGAAACTCTTCTAAGTCAGTACCAGTTTGAAAAACTCACAGACCAACAACGCACTTATAATTTTGTTGTTTTCTGTTTATTGATTCTCCTCGCTCTGGCATTGATGGTTCAGCGACAAACACGCTTAAAAGCCAAAATAGACAGCTTAACGTGTGCATTAAACAGAGCGGCAATTATAGAGACGATTAAAAGCCAAACCTCCAAAGCGGAAGGAGACTTCCGCTACGTTCTAGCATTAATCGATCTAGATGACTTTAAGGCGATTAATGATCAGTACGGTCATCCGACTGGCGACTTAGTACTACAACAGGTATGCAAAGCGCTTAAAGCTAAACTTAATAAGGGAGATTACTTGGGTCGTTTAGGTGGAGAAGAGTTTATCTTGCTATTGAAAAACGTCGATGAGATTGACGTTCCCTTTAGAATACAAAGTCTGCATAAAACAATTTCAGAAAAGAGTGTACATTCGCTTAATGACCATCAATTGAATATATCTGCGAGTCTGGCCTATCTATCAACCTCAATGCCACTCACCAACTTTGATGAGCTCTATTCGATATTAGACCAAGCGTTATACAATGCTAAGAAGCAAGGAAAAAACTCCCTTGTGGACGCATACAACGAGCCGATCAGTTTAAGTGCTGAGTATATTCTCTAATAAAACCAAACCACCAGCGTAGTGGTTTGTTATAGGTGGAAGCATCAGTAAGCCATTCAGATGCAACACCATCATCAAGGAGTCTTTGTGCCCAAGGCAAGAAAAAACATTCAGTCTCTAGAGCGAGGTTTTCTAATCCTCGAGTTGCTCTCGATGAGTGAGTCTCCCCTATCATTACAGACGATCAGTAATGCGATCCAGTTAAATAAGACGACTGTTCACGGGTTACTTGCGACTCTACACTCTCTTGGATATGTATCCAAACACAACCATAGCTACAGCCTAGGGTTTAGATGCTATGAACTGTCTAAGCCGATTGAACAAAAAAACGAAGCTATCCGACAACATTTTGTTCCATTGCTGAAAAAAATGGCCCAAATGACTAACAACACAGCTTACCTCGCTGTACAAAGTGGCGCTAAAGAGTACTTGTATATCGATGCTATAGAGCAGGATAACCCTCTTACTATCCGTAGCCCGAGAGGGAAACGAGAAGGACTCACAACATCTGCGATCGGCAAAGTTTTTCTTAGTTTTGATGATGAGCTTCGTCGAACATTACGCCTTGAAAACCAAATATCCCCCACGTTAGAAACTGAACTTAATCAGGTTGTATTATCAGGTTACGCACTCGATTTAGAAGAGGCAGAGCCAAACCTCAATTGCTTAGCGATCCCCCTTTACTTGGATGGTAAAGTCGTTGCTGTTGCAGGTGTTAGCGGTGCTGCCTCCGAACTGACGGTCACTAGGCTAAAACACTTTGCAAGAATCTTTCTCAAACTTTAAGATTTGACAATGTCGAATCCTAGGCCATTTTTATACTGTTTTGATTACATGCTTATACGTCGCCTCTAATATGGTCGTTGTTCAACTCAACAACGTAGGAGAAGCGATGTCTACTGTATTAATCACTGGCGCTAACCGTGGCTTAGGCTTGCAATTTGTCCGCCACTACCTTGGAAAAGGTTGGCAAGTTATCGCAACTTGTCGTTCACCAGAAAATGCTAAGCAGCTCAATGAACTAGTAACCCAATCCAATCAACTTCAACTGATGGCTCTAGACGTCACTAACCAACAAGATATCGATCAGTTAGCCACTCAATTAGCGGATCGTCCGCTCGATCATTTAATTCTTAATGCAGGTGTATTAGGCGAAGAGTGTGCAAAGCTTGGCGAAATGACCCAGAAAAAATGGCTAGAAGTACTAAACATAAATACCGTCGCACCTGCCCTGCTAATTCAAGCCCTACAAGACAACGTTGCGAAAAGTCAGCACAAAACCATCGTGGGAATCTCAACCCGAGTTGCGAGTTTAAGCGATAACAGTTCAGGTAACATGTACAGTTATCGAGCATCTAAAGCAGCGCTTAATCAGGTTCTAGTATCAGCAGCACGCAATCTCGAATCGCGAGGAGTAAAAACTGTCGCAGTTCATCCCGGCTGGGTAAAAACCGATATGGGCGGTGAGGACGCAACCTTTTCTGCCGAGGAAAGTGTTGCAGGCATTGTTTCGGTCGCAGAACAGCTAACACTTGAGCAATCCGGAAGCTTCCGCGTATTTGATGGCTCTACAATTGACTGGTAACTGATCTCTAAATGACGTCTCCCGGCCAAATTGAAGGCCGGGAGAATACAGTAAACTAATAGGCCAAAAAGATAAAAGCTCGCACTATCGTCAGACAAGCGAGCCGTTATCGTCTATGGTGTTGTACTACCGTCAAACGCTGAGGAAGTCAGCGATTGCAGAGGTGTCATTTAGGCAATGATTTCCCGTGAAACTCACTCAATCATCCCACTCAGGCGCTAGCCCTTCAGGGTTTACTTCGCGGCCATTTCTTTCCAACGCATCTATCTTAGCAATCGCCTCTTCACTCAGATTAAGTTCAAGTGCTTTCAGGTTACTTGCCAAATTCTCTCGTTTAGTTGAAGACGGGATCACCGCGTAACCTTTTGACAGCGCCCAAGCAAGCGCGACTTGAGCTGGCGTGGCCTGATAGTCCTCAGCAATACCTGCAATAGTTGGGTCCCCAAGTACTTTCCCATATGCCAAGGTCATGTAAGACGTTACCTGAATATCGTTTTCCTGCATGAAGCTGACCAACTTACGATTTTGCAAATAAGGGCTAAGCTCGATTTGGTTAGTAACAATATTCTCTTTACCGACCACTTCTATCGCTTGTTGCAACAAGTCAATATTAAAGTTGGAGACGCCAATATTACGGGTTAACCCTTGCGATTTAGCTTCAAGTAATGAAGCCATGTATTCGCTCAAGTTATTGTTATTGCCAGGCCAGTGGATCAAGGTCAAATCCACATAATCTGTATTTAGCTTTTCTAAGCTCTCTTTTAGACTTGGAATGAGTTGTTCCGTGTTCATGTTATCAACCCAGATCTTGGTCGTAATGAATAGCTCATCACGTGCAATACCGGACTGTGTCAATACTTCACCGATTTCTGCCTCATTACCGTAAATCTGTGCAGTATCAATTACGCGGTAACCCACTTCTAACGCATTACGGACTGAATCCTTAACTACTTCACCCTCTAAACGAAACGTGCCGACGCCAAATGATGGTACTTTCATCTAAATCTCCTGAATTATCGATTTTATAGTTGATTCGAAGCAAAACTTTACGCCGCAAGAAACTTTCCGTAAAGTTAACAATACTCAAATCTAATTTGAAATATATTCAACAATGAAAGCTACTCTAGATGAAATGCGCACCTTTATGGCCGTGGTCGATACGGGTTCAATCAGCTCTGCGGCTGAACTGTTATCGATGACCGTCTCGGCGGTGAGTCGATCGGTATCTCGGCTAGAAGCCAAACTCGAAACGACTTTGTTAAATCGCACAACCCGTAAGTTAGATGTTACTAATGAAGGAACGATATACCTCGATAAAGTCAGACATATTGTAGAAGCAGTAGAGAATGCCGAAGCACAACTGAAAAGCCAGAAATATAAGCCCTCTGGCCTCCTACGAATAAACGCAGCTACCCCCTTCTTACTGCACGTACTAACGCCGCACATTGCTAAATATCAGAGCTTGTATCCAGAAGTCGAAATCGATCTCAATTCCAATGAGGAAAATATTAGCCTTTTGGGAACAAAAACCGATATTGCTTTTCGTATCGGTGAGCTACAAAACTCAACCATGCGCGCGATATTTCTTGGTAAAAGTCGGATTCGAATCGTCGCGAGTCCAGAGTATTTAAGACAACATGGTACTCCAACCTCAATAGATCAGTTACTCAATCACAAGCTACTTGGATTCAACAAGCCGGAGTATCTTAAGGAATGGCCGATCATGGATGATAAGAACAAACTTCTGCGTATTATGAGTAGCCTAAGATCTGATAATGGCGAGACGCTAAGGTGTTTAGCCTTACATGGTGCGGGGATAGCTTGCCTGTCTGACTTTATGACCTACTCTGACCGACAAGCTGGTCGCTTAGTGGGCGTGCTTAGTGAACACACGCATAATGTCGAACAGCCCGTTCATGCGGTGTATTACAAAAATGCCAGTACCTCACGCCGGATCAGCTCTTTTATTGACTTCATCAAGCAAGAAATCAAGGTAGAGAACCACCAGTTCCTTTAAAGACCACCGCTGTTTGTGGCAAAACACTTTTGTCTTTTTGCCGCTTTTTCTCACAACAAAAATCTCATAGTGTCCTGAATATCAGGGAGGCACCTTGCCTCCTAGTACTCACAGTAATAGTCAGGCTTCATAATGCATAAAGATTTAAGTAACAGATTCACCATCGGGGTTGAGCTCCCCCTAGATAATGACTGGACCCAAGAAGGCCAGAAAAAACGCCTGCTCCAACGAAAACCGTTCGGCGTACCAGACATGAGTGCACATAAACAGCGTATTATGTTAGCCGATAAGTTAGGCTTTAACGTAGCGTGGGTGAGAGATGTCCCGTTGTACGACCCTAACTTTGGAGACGCGGCACAAATTTATGAACCGTTCAGTTATCTTGGCTATCTCTCTGCGTGCACCGACAACATTCTACTAGGGACAGCAGCGATAGTATTACCGTTAAGACAACCTTGGCTAGTGAAAAAAGCCGCTGCGACCATCAACGAGTTAAGTGGTGACCGCCTGATACTCGGTGTGGCTAGTGGAGACCGTCCTAGTGAATATCCCGTTTTTAACGCTAACTTTGACAGCCGTGGCTCGGCTTTTCGAGAAAGTGTAGAGATTTTGAAAGATACGCAAAATGATAAGCTGGGTAACGATCTACAGTTATTACCCGAGTTTGCTGATATTCCTATCTATGTCGCAGGGTTAGCGCAGCAAAGTCCACAATGGATAGGAGAAAACCTAGACGGCTGGCTCGCCTACCCAGGCACACCTGATGATCATGAACACCGCGTTGTACTTTGGCGCTCCGTAGCGGGAAACAAACCCTACGCCAGCTTTATTCATCTTGATTTAGTCGATAACCCAAATGCACCAGTCGTTCGGCATCACTTTGGTATCCGGGCTGGAGTCAATGGCTTGAGCGATGAGCTAGAAAAAATGCAAGAAGCAGGAGTCAATCACATCGGGTTGCATTTCCGTCGTAATAGCCAACCAATTGAGAAATCAATGGAACAGATCGCTCAGTACGTGTTGCCACGCTTTAACTAAGATCAAATAAAAATATGTGCCACCTTACTAAGGGGTGGCACGCTAGGCTTGGCACTTGGAAAAACAAAAGCTGCAATAACGACAAAAATCTTTTGTTAAAACAACAATAATAGAGTTATTTTAAAGTAAGTCTTGGTTGAATAAAGTCGATGAACGCGGAAATACGTTTAGAGACTGAAGAAGATTTGTAGAAGACAGCATTGACCTGTTCTCGTCCAGTATTTGTGATTTTTTCCGATTCAAACAATGCCACTAACCGTCCAGAATCAAGATCATCTTTCACCATAAAGCCAGATAAACATGCAATGCCGTTCCCTGCCAGCACTAACTGTCTAACCGTTTCACCACTGCTGGATAGGATATCAGGCTCTATCATCTCAAACCCTCGTAATGGCCACTGATTTAACACTTTAGCGCCAGAAAAACCGATCAAGTTATGACTGCGCAAATCGCTCACCGCTTCAGGGAAACCTCGTTTAGATAAATAACCAGGCGTGGCAACGATAAATAGTGGGCTTGTTCCTAAAGGTTTAGCATGCAGTGTTGAATCCGATAATCGTCCAATACGTATTGCCACATCGGTTCTTTTTTCCAATAGATCCACAAAACCCTCATTAGAGGTAAGATCGAGTTGAATATCAGGATAAGCCTCTTTAAATGGCTGAATTAACGGCACGAGTTGATGTAAAACAAATGGGCTAGCGGCATCAACTCTTAAGCGCCCCTTGGGTAATTCACCTCGTGTGATGATCTCTTCTTCAGCTTGCTGTATTTGTAGTAAACCTAAGCGAACCGCTTCAACAAACTGATGCCCTTCCTCAGTAACTTCCACTCTGCGTGTCGTGCGATTCAGCAAGGTTACCCCCAACTGTGATTCAACTTTACTAACCGCACGAGATACCCTAGCGACTTGAATACCTAGTGCATCAGCAGCGGAAGAAAATCCACCACTATCCACAACTGCCATAAGAATCTCTAATTCATCTGATCGGGTTAACATTTCATCCCCTTTCTTAATTGCGCATTTCCATCATTTATAGCAAAAGTATTTTGTAATAAACACCATTTTTCGCAACGAATAACTCTTTAATAATACACGGCATGGAAACGGGCTATTCGTTTATCCATTCATATTCAATGATTATAAGAGAGAGTTGTTATGCCTTTAGCTTTACTTGCATTGACGCTTAGCGCCTTTGCTATTGGAACCACGGAGTTTGTAATTGTCGGTCTGATACCGACTATGGCCTCCGACCTCAACGTATCATTACCTTCAGCGGGTCTTTTAGTTAGCCTGTACGCACTTGGTGTCGCGGTTGGTGCTCCCGTTTTAACAGCGCTGACTGGTAACTGGAAAAGAAAGTACGTTCTGCTTTCTGTTATGGCACTGTTTGTTCTTGGCAATCTGTTAGCCTGGCAAGCACCTGGATACAACACTCTAGTCACAGCAAGGATACTGACCGGGCTTGCACACGGTGTGTTCTTTTCGATCGGCTCGACTATCGCCACTGGCCTAGTGTCAAAAGAAAAAGCCGCTAGCGCAATTGCTATTATGTTTACCGGTCTGACCGTAGCTCTAGTGACGGGCGTGCCACTTGGCACCTGGATTGGCCAGACATTTGGTTGGCAGGCAACCTTCCTAATCGTCGCGATCCTTGGAATCATCGCACTGATAGGAAGCGCTCTGCTAGTGCCGAGTAATCTGAAACAACCACCAGCAACCAAGCTGTCATCGCAAGTAAAAGTCTTGACTCAACCTCGTCTACTTTTGGTGTACGCAATCACCGCGCTCGGTTACGGTGGTACGTTCACAGCCTTCACTTACTTGGCTCCTATTTTGGAAGAAGTTTCGGGGTTTGGCTCTAGCGCTATCAGCCTAATTATGTTGGTTTATGGTGTATCAGTCGCATTCGGCAACATCTGGGGCGGAAAGATGGCCGACTCTATGGGGCCAATCAAAGCTCTGACAGCGATTTTCTCGGGCCTAATTGTGGTATTGCTCGTGTTTAGTGTCACAGCATTTAATCCAATTTCTGCAGTAGTGACCATTCTTGTCTGGGGTGCCTTTGCCTTTGGTAACGTTCCAGGACTTCAAGTTTATGTTGTCAAACTAGCAGAGAAATATTCACCTGATGCAGTCGACGTCGCTTCTGGTCTCAACATTGCTGCATTTAACGTAGGTATTGCACTGGGTTCTTGGGGTGGTGGCCTTATCGTGGCCAATGCTGGGCTGATGCACACACCTTGGATTGGCGCGATCGTAGTATTAGGTGCTCTACTACTAACCCGTTTCAGCGGAATGCTAGACAAGCGTGGAGAGCAGCACGCAACGGCACACTGATTCACGTTCCGAATCGATAAAAATCACTTAAGTTAGCCCGGCATTACGTCGGGCTTTCAATACAGAGTTTAAATACACCATTGACAGAGGTAGAAAGTTTATTCTACCCTTAGGTAAAACAAACGTTCTACCTGGTATGTCAAATAGTGAAAGAAAAAATCGCAGCAAGCCTAGAAAAAGCATTCAGTCAGTATGGCTTCGCCGAGCCGAGCGTACCCCAACTCAAAAACGCCTGCGAAGTCAGCCTGAGAACCCTGTACAAATACTACCCCTCCAAGGAAGCGATGATTGTTGCAGCTCTCGAGCATCGCCATCAAAGGTATTTGAGTTTTTTGCTCGAAGACGCCCCTGCCAATGGAACACCGGCTGTATTACACCTATTCACTCGCCTCGAGGATTGGATGAAGGAGTTTGCACCGAATGGCTGCATGTCCATCAATGCATTAGCAGCCTATCCAGAAAATCTATCTATTAATCAAGCAGTAAAACAACACAAATTGGCGGTTCGTCAGCTTATGGTCCAACTAAGTCAGCGAGAAGACCTCGCAACCACACTCTTCTTGTTACATGAAGGTCTATCCAACGCATGGCCGGTTCTCGGTCACGCTGCCTTTGCATCCGCTGAACACACTCTGCTAGAACTAATGAAGGAGAACAATCAATGACCACAATCCCGAAAGTCATGAAAGGCGTCCAACTTATCGGTCATGGTGGGCCAGATATGCTTCGTTACCGCGATGATATACCTGTGCCAGTCCCCTCGCCTGATGATGTATTGATCCAAGTTGCCGCCGCCGGAGTCAATAACACCGACATCAATACCCGAACAGCATGGTATTCTAAAAATGACGCCAATAGCATGGATGCAAGTTGGTCAGGAGACGCGCTATCTCTCCCTCGAATCCAAGGTGCCGATGTATGCGGTACCATCGTCGCTGTTGGTGAGAATATCTGCCCATCACGAATCGGTCAGCGTGTGCTCATCGAACCATGTATTACGCGCTTCAACAGTCAAGCACTTAGCTCGCCTTGGTACTTCGGTTCAGAATGTGATGGTGGCTTTGCTCAGTTCACTGTTGTTGACAGTAAACATGCATATGCTGTGAATAGTAGTTTATCGGATATCGATTTGGCCTCCTTCCCTTGTTCTTATTCAACTGCCGAGAACATGCTTGTCCGCTCTAATGTCACAGCGAGCGATACCGTACTGATTTCAGGGGCATCCGGCGGTGTTGGCTCTGCCGCAATCCAACTGGCGAAGGCGCGTGGAGCATACGTCATTGCTATCGCCAGCCCAGAAAAGAAAGAACAGATCACGGCATTAGGAGCAAACCAAGTTATCCCTCGCGATGCAAATTTAACAGCGACTCTCGGAGAAAACAGCGTTGACGTAGTGATTGATTTGGTCGCAGGAGAGCAGTGGCCACAATTTCTTCAGGTACTAAAGCCAGGATCAAGATACGCTGTTTCCGGCGCCATAGGCGGCCCAATTGTCGAGCTGGATGTAAGAACTCTTTACCTTAAAGACCTAGCGTTATTTGGTTGTACCGTTTTGGCACCAGAAGTATTCGGTAACTTGGTTCGCTATATCGAACAGAACGCAATTCGTCCCTTAGTCGCGGAGTCATTTCCCTTGAACCAGATAGGTCAAGCGCAAGAAGTATTTTCACGCAAGCAACATATTGGGAAACTGGTTTTGGAAATCACATAGCTTTTGTGATTAACAACGACCTATACAAGTCATTGTAATTTGAGAACCCTTTAAGCATTCTACAAAATGTTCAGTAATTAGGAGTGCGCTACGGTTGGCTTAGCTTGTTATCCCTTTTCATCACGCTAAGCCAGCTTGTAAAAATATGCGGTGTTTGCTTCTGAGTTATAAATGTTTAATACCAACATTATCTTACTTCTGGCGTTCATGAACAGAACCGAGATCTGAACGACTTCGGTGTTAAACCTACGATTCTATTAAATATTTTCCTGAACGCGCTCACATCTTGGTAACCCACTCTAAATGATATTGCGTCAAATGTTAGGGTTGTCGACTCAAGTAAATCACAAGCTTTTTGTACTCTTAAGCTTTGTATGTATTGGTTAACATTGAAACCTGTCGCCTTTTTAAAGCGTCGCTGCAATGTCCTTTCTGTTAAACAACTCAACTCTGCAAGCTCTTTATTGCTCAGTTTTCCTTGATAATGATCGTTTATATAGTGCTGTATTTGAACAATTACCTCATCACCATGTTGGAAGTTTGGAGTAAACTGTTGATAAAAGCGTTGCTCTCTCGGACCAGTATCAATAACCAACATTTTTCCTAACAGGCGCATTACTTCCGGTGACGCAAATAAGGAAACCAACTCCAAACCTAAATCCACCCATGACATCATACCCCCAGCCGTAATGATCGTTCCTTCGTTAATAAGGATGGCTTCTTGTCTTACGTGGATATCGGGAAACTGACTCGCTAATGAAGGAGCCAAGCCCCAGTGTGTCGTACAAGACTTATTGGTCAACAACTGGGTTTGAGCAAGAATAAAAGTACCAGCGCAGGCGGAGGCTAAAATCGCACCTTTACTATATTGGACATTTAACCAGTCGAGTAGCTCTGGCTCTGGTTCTAAGTAATATTGACCAGTGCCGCTAGGCGGAATCATTACCGCTGTTTTCACATCGAAGTGCGTGTTTGACCAGTGATCCAATATCTCTACTTCAAAGTGCACATCAACGCCCAATTTAGCCGCCGCACGGTTTGCCATCTCGAAGAGTTCGCTTAAACCATATACGGAGGCTTGCGAGCTATCTGGGTAATTAACGAGTGCTATTTTCATTTATCTTCAAGTGTCGCTTTTTGACTCTTTTGTGTCATTTTAGACTCTAAAGAAGGTAGCTAAAAGTCTTTATATTATTCGTACCGCAATGATCCTCAATAAAAGGAAAAGAAAATGACTCAAAAAGCCCTACTTGTAATTGATTTGCAAAACGACTATTTCCCAGAAGGAAAGTTTCCTTTATGGAATACAGAATCGACTTTAGACAATGTTAAGAGAGCAATAACTAAAGCCAATGAGCAAAACATTCCTGTGATTCATATTCAGCATATTGCCGACCCTGCCATGGGTATTGCCCCATTCTTCAATGAAGGCAGCGACGGTGCCAATATTCACCCAGAAGTTCTTGCTTTAGCGCCGAATTCCGAAATCGTGGTAAAGCACTTCGCAGATAGCTTTGAAGGAACACGTTTAGAAGAAGTATTGGCAAGCAAAAATGTAACGGAGTTACTTGTATGCGGAATGATGACACAAAACTGCGTGACACATACTGCTATCTCAAAATCTGCGGACAAGTATGATGTTTCGATCTTAATGGATAGCTGTACCACGGTCGATGAAATGATTCACAACATTGCACTTCACGCTGTCTCAACGAGAGTTCCCCTCGTAACTATTGAAGATAAGCTGTAATACACGTAAAACCTTTCGCTCACACAATGCGGGCGAAAGGTCACACATATATGCACTTTCATTGATATTTGCTTACTTTGTGTTAAACATTGGTTTCCAAATAGTTACAAGGAAACGTTTATGAAATGGATAGTCGTATTGTTTATTAGCTTATTTTCAGTTTTCAGCCATGCGAAAGAGTGGAAACAAATTCGCTTCACTGTTGAAGGGGCTTACCCCCCATTTAGCTGGACGACAAAAGAGGGAAAGCTAGAAGGGTTTGAAGTCGACCTCGCTAACGCGTTATGCAAAGAGTTAGAAGTAAAGTGCGTTATCTCAAAAATGGATTGGGATGGCATCATCCCTTCTCTCCTTAGTCGCAAGAACGATGCGATTATTGCTGCAATGACAATCACAGAAGAACGAGAAAAGAAAGTCGATTTCACCGTCCCTTATGCAAAAGTACCGACTCGTTTTGTAATGAAAAATGATAGAGAAATCAACATGGATGACGGCAGCCTAAATCGTTTATCTATTGGAGTTCAAAGAGCCACAATTGGTGATAAGTACCTTTCGGCCTTGTATCCAGATATTGATATTCGTCGTTATGGTACGTTCGATGAGGCATTTACTGATCTACTCAATGGACGGTTAGATGCTGTATTTGGCGGCTCAATCGGTTTAAGTGCTGGTTTTCTTGAAACTGCACAAGGTGAAGGCTATCACTTTACTGGACCAGCGTTTACAGAGGAAAAGTGGTTCGGCCGTGGCATTGGCGTAGCAGTGAGAAAACAAGACAAAGAATTAAAAGCATTACTCGATAGCGGAATACAAAAATTGATCCAGAGCGGTAAGCATAAAACCATCGCCAGCAAGTATTTCTCCTATAGTATTTACGAGTAACCTCTTTATCTTTTTATAGCCTGCGCGGTATAGGAAACTTCCCTTTCCCTATATGGCGACAAAAACAGAGCCCTCGAGCAATCGCCCGAGGGTTATTTTTATAAAAAAGCCCAGGTATATAAGTAACCCGCTCCCATGGCCATCGTTAAGATAACGATTAGGAAGGCAGCAATCATCTGGTTCTTAAAAATTGATTTCAACAAAATTACTTCTGTAAGACTTGCGCCAGCACTACCAATAATAAGCGCCATAACAGATCCAAGAGCCATACCTTTTTGTACTAGTGCCGCGCTAAGTGGAATGACCGCCTCTGCACGGATGTACAATGGAATAACAATGATTGCTGCGACCGGAATCGCGTACCACTTCGCTTCACCAGCGAACTCCGCAATGAACTCCGTCGGGATGAAGCCATAGATAAATGAACCAATCGCAATGCCCATCATGAGATAAGGGAACACTTGCTTAAAGTCTTTCCAAGTTGATTGCCAAATACGTACCCAGCGGCTAGGCTCTTTCTCTTCCACGACTGTCGCTGTTGCACTACCGTCTGATGAACAGCAGGACACTTCCACTTTAGGTTCAGGTTTTGGTGCATCACCACAACAAGATGTTTTCGCCGCAACTGGCGTAGGTTCATTGCAGGCGCTGGTACTACAGCTTGATGCTGGTCTCGCTTCTTCTTTTTTCTTGCTTGAATCGCCACAAGAAGTACCGCACGAAGAAGAACCTACCGCTTGATATGCTTCTGGTTTGACGTAACGCTCAAACCCTAGTTTTTCAAGTACATAACCTGCTACCACTGATACTGACATCGCAATAGCAAAGTAAAATACCGCAACTTTCCAACCAAAAGTCACCACAAACAAGGCAATAATCACTGGGTTAAGCAACGGGCTTGCAAATAGGAACACCATCATAGGTCCAAAACCTGCTCTTGCACGCAACAAGCCTTTTAAGAAAGGAATGGTCGAACACGAACAGAAAGGCGTAATCGAACCTAGCAACGCAGCAATGAAGTAACCTTTACCCTTTTTCGAGCTGAGAATAGATTGAATTTTTTCTGGCGTTAGAAAATCTTGCAACACACCGACAATGTAGCTAATTGCCAGAAATAAGATGATAAGTTCGGTTGCTAGAAACGCAAACATATCCAGCGCTTCTTTAGCCATAGTTATAATTTCTGTATTCACATTTACTCTCCTCGTCATTTTCGCTAACGAGCTTACCTGATAGATAAGCTTTTATTTCGATGATTCTAGAATCACAAAAAAAGATCAACAAAATATTTCCATAAAAATGGAATAATAAGACTAGTCAATACTTATCAAAAAGTTACATGTCGTTAGCTATGCAGACTGGTTGTCGATGATAATTTCAGAGCATCTCGAATCCTTTTTATCAAACATAACCTAAAATTATCAAAATAAGAAAAAACCATAATTATTGCAGCACCACGCTCTGAGCTAGTATGACTTTCGACCATTCTTAATAATAAGGAAAACCTATGAGAGCGATAACTTACCAACGAGATAAAGATACTTTCTCTTTATCCGAATTACCTACACCAAAACTAGAAACCCAATTTGATGTATTGGTTAAAGTTAACGCTGTTGGTTTGAACCCTGTCGATGCAAAAATTCATTATTGGTCAGACATGGTCACTAACATGGATAACAATTTTGTTGGCGGGTTAGACGTATCAGGAGAAATAGTCTCTGTAGGCGATGCGGTCGTTGATTGGAAGGTTGGCGATAAAGTGTTGTATCACGGAAACATGAGACGCCATCACGGAGGATTCGCTGAATTTGCAATCCATGATTCAAGAACGCTTATAAAACACCCTCAGGTTCCGGTTGAAGTAGCAGCATCTACACCTTGCGCAGCCTGGACCGCATATCGCGCTTTGGTAGACAAGCTCGATATTTCAAATCGAAGCAGCATTTTTATCGCCGGAGGTGCTGGCGGCGTTGGAAGCTTTGCTATTCAGTTAGCAAAGACATTTGGTGTTGAACAGATCATTGCTACTAGTTCAGAAGCTAATCACGCATATTTGTCCTCGTTAGGAGCAACCCATACGATTGATTATCATCATGAAGATGTAGTTCAACGAGTAATGGACATTACCGGAAATCATGGCGTTGAGGTTGCACTCGATTGTGTAGGCGGTGATAACGACCGAATTGCAGCCTCGGTATTAACCTTTGAGGGAGAAATGGTGGAGCTCGTCAAGACTGTCGACCCTTCTCAATATCCAGATGCCTTCTTAAAAGGCTTGGGCTTCCACCAAATAAGTTTGGGCTCTGGTCATGTCTTTGGCGAGAGAGGGTTTGCAAGTATCGTTAATGCCGGAAAGGAAGTGTCTGAGCTATTAGAAAATGGAGAATTGGAAGTACCGAAACTGAAGATCATCGGCTTAGAGGATGTAGGTAACGCACTCTTGGACATGCGAAATCAGAGAACAGTTGGAAAGATTGTCGTTAATCTGAACCAAAAATAATTAATAAAGATCTCGAGGAAAACTGGCAAAGTAATGAGCAAGTTAAAGCATCTTGTTACTTTGCCAGATATGAAAGACCTTTATTTTGCCTATAACGATGAATGAAAAACAAAACCTCTTGCCATACTTCCCTGCGCTTCACCAAAATTAAGCGTTTTCGAGAGTGTCTCTCCAAGTCGCTAGCAATTTAATATGACGTGGTTCAATCCCACAGCAACCACCAATAATGCTCGCTCCCTGCGCATGCCACTTTTTAGCATACTCAAGATATTCAGTCGGAGAGAAATGACGAACTTCCTGAATGGTCTCGTTGGCTTGGTGCGCTTGCTTTATCGGAGCAAAGCTATTTGCGAAAACACCTATCGTCAATTCTCTACCTGACTCACTCAATACTGCTTGTGTATCTATGATCGCTTGCTCGACAACTTCAGGAATAGAGCAATTGAAAAAGATACCTGAAACATTTGTTTTCAACAGCGTATTAACCGCGACTTTAAGAGATTCCCCTGAGCGAAGGCGAGGCAAAGAGTTAGGCTCATCCATTAAGGTGAAAGCAATATAATTGGGCTTATCTGTTTTGGCTAAAATTATTGATAGAACTTCAACTTCAGCGAGGCTAGACACGGTCTCAGCTAACCAAATATCAACATATTGATCTTGAGCTTCAAATAACTCAGAGGCCACTTCCAGTGCCCTTTTCGGCTCGAATAATTCAGGCCTGTAAGACCCCATTACAGGAGGAAGAGAGCCCGCAACGAGCACTCTATCGTTAGAGCTGGTGACTACATCTCTGGCAATTTTAGCTGCAGATTTTGCTAACTCAGTCCCCCGTTTTGCATAGAGTTCCTCGCCTAAGTGAAATGGGACACATGCATAACTGTTGACAGTGATAATCTCTGCGCCAGCGTCTATGAAATTCTCATGGGCCATTTTTACATGTTGTGGTGATTCAATTAGCGCTTGTGCACTCCAAAGCGGCTGAGAAAAAGGGGCGCCAATACGTTTTAACTCTCGCCCCATGCCACCATCTAAAATTGTTACTTTCTTCATTTAGACATCCATACCGCCAAACATCCATAAGCTCTATTCAAACACAATTTTTATCAATTCAAAATGAAATTGTTATGTTTAAAGTGAACAAAACTTAATGGCTGATTAAACACTCTAGTATTTACCAGACCTTTCATTCGGACCAAGATAATGTTATCGCCATTAACTTCGAGTAAAAAGCCCATTATCTATGTCTCTCGGCGAGGCGGGCGTTACGAGCCACAATAGTGCATGAAGTGATTGAGGGACTAACCCTCAATCAAATTTTCTTTTTATTATAAGACCTTAGATAAAAACTTCTGTAATCTAGGATTGGAGGGGTTATCAAAAAATCGCTCAGGAGAGTCAGAAACCAAAAGCTCACCATCTTCCATAAACAACACCCTATCAGCGACCTCTTTTGCGAAACCCATTTCATGAGTAACCACGACCATGGTCATTCCGTCCTTGGCCAAATCTTTCATCACATCAAGAACTTCTCCAACCATTTCAGGGTCTAGTGCTGATGTGGGTTCATCAAACAACATAATGTTGGGCTTCATTGCTAACGCACGAGCGATTGCGACGCGCTGCTGCTGTCCGCCTGATAAATGATTAGGATAATTATCCATTCTCTCCGACAGACCAACTTTATAAAGCAAATCTTTTGCTTCTTTCTTCACCGATTCAGGGTCACGTTTAGAAACCTTTAAAGGTGCTAACATGACGTTCTCTATCGCCGTTTTATGTGGAAAAAGGTTGAAGCCTTGAAATACCATGCCCACATCAGCGCGTAGTTTATTGATATCCGTAGATTTGTGGTACATATCGATACCATCTACGATAATAGACCCACTATTTATTGTCTCTAATTGATTGATCGTCCGTAAGAATGTTGACTTACCAGAACCTGACGGTCCTACGATGACAATCACTTCCCCTTTTTCTACATTTACCGATACGTCCTTGAGCGCATGGCAGCCATTAGGGTAAATTTTATTAATTGTTTTTGCTGAAATAATGTATTCCATTAATGACTCCACCATTAATCACTTGCTGCCAATTTCTTTTCTAACGTTTGTATTGCCCAAGATAAGGTACTAGTCAGAAGCAAATAAAGGGCCGCTACGGTAAACCAAACTTCAAATGGGGCAAAACTACCACTTACGACTTCCCTGCCCGCTTTTGTCAGATCAGTAATCGAAATCACGGAGACAAGTGAGGAATCTTTTATCAGGTTGATAAACTGCCCGGCTAAGGGAGGTAATGTCTGCTTAAACGCTTGAGGTAAAATGACATAAATCATCGCTTTGGGATAATTCATTCCTAGTGAACGCGCCGCTTCCATTTGTCCTCTTGGGATTGACTGGATTCCTGACCGCACAATTTCTGCGACGTAAGCGGCGGTAAACACGGAGAGCGCTATCACTCCCGCAGTAAAACGCTCAAGGTCAAGCACAGTACCAATAAAGAAGTAAACGATAAAAATCTGTACTAAAAGAGGCGTTCCACGAATAACCTCGACATACACAAGCGCCAGCTTTTTTAATGCCGGATTGCTGGATATACGCATTAGTCCGACAACTAAGCCCAACGCTAGAGCAATGATAAGTGACCAGAGTGAGATTTTAATGGTCGTCACAACACCATCTAAAATTGGGCCAGAGCGCCACTCTTTTATAGTTGCTAAGGTATCTCCTTCAAAAATAAGATCACCTTCATAGACGTCGACAGACTTATATTGGCTTAGTTCAAGAACAATATCACCATGAATACTCTCCAGAGCCAGTTGGTTATTCTCGTCGAGAATGATGTTCCCATCGACAGGCGCGGTAATGGATGAAGCAGCGTTAGTGGCAATATAAGGAAGGACACGCTCCCAATTCCAGCTGTAATCGATTCGCTTACCTGACAGATAGACAAGACCGCAAATTGATAGCAAAACAAGAACAAAAACAGCGTTCCACAATAGGGATTTAAAGTTATTTTGCATGTGATTCCGAGAATGACTTTGATTAAAGTTGGTTGGGTATTTGAATAAAGAAAAGCGTTAGCTTCACAGCGCGAACCGTTTGGTTGGCGATGAACCAAGCCAGAAGCTAACCGCTCCTCTACAATAACAATATGATTACTTGACTTGCTTTAACCATTTATCGTCGTTAAACCACTTATCGTAAATGCGATCGTAAGTTCCATCGCCCTTAATTTGACGTAAATAGTTGTTTAAGAAGTTGAGCGTATCTGGATTTCCTTGCGGCACAGCCCAACCCAAAGGCTCGTAAGTAAACGGTTTAGCCAAGTGCATTAACTGCCCTTTGTTTTCCGCCACATAAATAGAGTTGTAAGGAAAGTCATAAACAAACGCATCTACCTTTCCGTTGGCAACCTCAAGTACCGCTTCAGACTGAGTTTCGTATAGATTTATCTTAGCTTTCGGAAGGTATCGTTTTACCGCTTGCTCACCCGTTGTCCCAAGCTTAGTTGCAACAACATATTCTGGACTATTGAGATCACGGTAACTAGACACTTTACCTTCATGCTTGAGATCTACGAGAATGGATTGGCCAATAACCACATAGGGATCAGCGAAATTCACCTGAGTATTTCGCATAGGTGTGATCGTCATCCCGCCCATAATCATGTGACACTTACCAGTCAACAGTGTTGGGATAATGCCATCCCATGAAGTGTTTACCGGCACAAACTTAACATCCATGGCACGCGCCATTTGCTTACCCAAATCGATATCAAACCCGATGTACTGCCCATTTTTTGCTGTCATTTCAAAAGGCATATACCCAGAATCAAAGCAGACTTTTAGCTCCCCTGTACTTTTGATGTCGTCTAAAATTGGGTCTGCATTAACCGTCGTCGAAACAGCTAACCCCAGTGCAGCAAAACACAATAACTTTTTCATGGATATTCCTTTATCATTTGTTGTAAAGTTTTTTTATACACGACAAAAGAATAAAAAACCACAAATAATGACTTTTTAATCACTAGAATTTGTAGGATCGTTACTAAGCTGGAAGATCTGAATGAAAATCTATACCAAGCCATTGCAATTGAATTGCATGCATTAAGTGATTAAGTTGTAGGCAGGTCACTATAACGACAAGAAACATACGCTTTGACTGAATAGTCAGCGTTTCCGAGAGTGGTTTAATTATTGACGAAACCATACAGATATTCGCTTTTTCACATTGACCGTAATGTCAAAAGTGCTTGAGTTTTATTGTTGACAATTCTTCCATAGTCAATGGTCACAAATGTGATGTACAGCACATTTCTATAATGGCACTATCACCTTTGTCGAGAGATATTAACAAGGATTCGTTGGACATCTTGACTTTGTAATACAAATAAAAAGGTGACTATATGAAAAAACTAATGACGCTCTCATCACTATTATTATTCAGTTTATCTGCTACTGCTGGTATTCATGTCGAACACTCTACAAACAAAGTTGTTCTCAATGACTTTACGACAAAAGATGCCGCTTATAGCTCTGCGTTTGATCTTGTCGATGAATACCAAACGCTATCAAAACATGAACTTAGAAATCGTCTAAACATCATTGGAAGCGGTTTCCCTCGTGATATTGCAATCGATGATAGTAAGGTGAGAGTTGAAGAATACGCACTTAACCGTGATGAAGTTAAATATCGTGCAATCATAAACTTCGATTATCACTTCAGAACAAGTGACGGCGGTAAAAACTAAAAAATCATCTGCACCTTTACTTTCTTAGAGCCCTTCCTATTTTAAGAAAGTAAAGGTGTCTAATCACATTGAAACGACTGCTTTTCATAAATCGCTCTCTCCTTACATAAACAGTATCAATCCCTACATCTATCGTTTACATAAAAATCATTTTTCCAATCTTCATTGAGATACATTTCGTCGTTTGGCGCTTTATCATTCACTTGGTTCGCCATATGGATTCCACATCACTTAAATGAAAAAGACCCTTGAAATTGAGTTCACTTTTTTATGAAGATTAACTCAACCTAAGATTGACAATTGTCGTTATATTTTTCTCGTTTATAGCAATATATAAAAAACTCTTTTTGTTTTAATTAACCATAAAGCGTGAAAATAAAAAAAGGCAACAAGACACTTCTTGTTGCCAAAGAAAAAATACATCATTCAAAAAATATGAAAATGAAAACTAGCAGTGGACTAGCTAACAAAACCATTATATTCAAAACACTTAAACAAGTAACGATCAATATAATCCATTATATATGGATGAAAATCAGCACTTATGAAATTACACCGATAAATAAAAAAGCCTGAAAATAGTTTCAGGCTTTTTAGATTTATTAATTTTTTAGAATGAATATCTCGCAGCTATTGCAAGAATATCGTCTTCATTGTCTACATCTGTAATTCTGTATTCTGCTAGTGCTTTAAAATTAGAAGTCAAATCGTACTCTGCACCTAGTGAGTAGTAATCGACGACATCTTCATCATCACGCTCCAGATTGTTATAGCCAACTAGTGCCCAAAGCTTATCTGTTACTTCATAAGTGGCAACTGCTTCAATACCGGTGTAATCAATATTACTTTCAGAACCATCTTTAGCCCAGTTTTCACCATCACTGTATAAAACAGAGGCATAAAACTTGTCGTATTCAAATGCAATAGCACCCGTTAGCAGCTCTGCATCTTCTGCACCCGATTGCCCTTCACCTTCGTTGTAACCAAGCGCAACTTTGAAGCCATATGGCAACTTGTAGTCCGCCGCCGCACCATAAGAGGCTGCATCTGTTGACACTTCATCGTTTTCAGCCTGATAGCTAACATGAATATTCAAACCTTCATAGCTTGTCGTTAGCTTAAATACTGACTCGGAGCGACCGGTACCATATAGATCCGCACTTACGCCAGCAGCTTCATTACCAAACTCCGGGAAAATATCCGTGTAGTCAGATACTAAAGTGACCGCACCGTATTGACGTCCATAACTTACTGTTCCGTAATCTGCACCAACTCCTACATAGCCTTTTCGGATATCAAATTCATCATCTTCAATCCCATTAGCATCTCTGCGATTAGACTTAAATTCCAACTCATATAAGCCGAATGCATAAAGATCTTCATTTATTTTAGACTCACCTGAAAGTCCTACACGAATGTAGCTATTATCTCCGTCAGCATTTTTATCATCAGAGAAATAATACATCCCTTGCGCTCGGCCATGAATATTTAATACTGATTCTTGATCTTCATAAACTACGGATGAATTTGCAGAACTTGCAGAGAAAAGTGCTGCGATTGCGATCGACGTTCTTGTCATTTTCATTTAATTACCACTACTTGTGTTGTTTGAATCGAGTGAAATTATGAACAGTGGCAATTATTTTTAAAGTGCAAATTCAACCATATTCTATGGATAAATATAAACAAGCTCTCAATCTAAAACATTATGTCCTAGTACTCATATTAGTCGAGATAATCCATCCAAACAGGAGGCGTTCCTATTATTTTTTGAACAGTATCAATGAACAGTTTGGCTAATGGTTGTTGATTTCGGTGAGTATACATTGCATATATTTCCCCTATTGCGGGAAGATTATAATCAGGAAGCAACTGTACAAGATCTTGTTTACTCAAACTCTCCTGAAGAAAGAACTGCCCTATTAAAGCATACCCTAGATCAGATTTTACGGCATCGAGCATTAACTCAGTTTCATTCACGAAGTACTGCCCGTTGATATTATACGTTCTAACGTCGCTTGATGACTGGCTTGGCGCTATACGTAGCTTATCCGCCTTAAAGTTAGCATTAGAGTATATTACTGCTGGCATTTTTATAAGCTCTTCTGGAGAGCTCGGGGTTCCATACTTGTCAATAAAACTCTTCGATGCAACCAGTGCCATATTATTGCTTGCCAACTTACGCACTATCATGTTGGACTCTCGGATTGGTCCGATACGAAACACAACATCAAAACCTTCGTGGATAACATCGACTCGATTATCATCGAGCAGCAGCTCTACAGTAATGTTTGGGTACTGTTTTATAAACTCTTTAACTGCCTGATTTAAGTAAGCTCTGCCAAAGAAAGTGGAGCTTGATATTTTCAGGTTACCCTTCGGTTCATCCTGAAATGTAGCAGCAATACTACGAGTTTCAGTTAGAACCTCTCTTACTTTCTTAGCTTGCGCCACCATCTCAACACCAGCATTGGTCAGGGATAGCGAACGCGTGGAACGGTTTAACAGCCGTAAGCCCAATTCATCCTCTAGCTTTTTGATCTGTTTTGACAAAGCTGAACGATCTATATGATTTCTGTCAGCAGCTTTAGCAAAAGTTCCGTATTCAGAGACATCCAGTAGTAATTCAAGTTGGCTTGCGAGATCCACTGCACAATTCCTTATTTAGTTTTTATTCTTTATGTGATGGGAAATGGATTTTACAAAATTAATTTCAATTTTTTATGGTTCAAATTGCATCAGTGAATTGCAAATAATGCACGAATTAAAAACGCTTTAATTTTCGTCGCTATCTTTAGCTTCTGTTTAGTTATTCCTATCTATTATGGCTTATTACATTTAACAATACTCCACGTCTTTAAAACCCTAAACTGACCTTTTTCAAACCAAAATGCGAGCATTTTGACCAATATTTAATCGTGCATTTTTATCACTACTCTATGTTCGCTGAGGGCCTATTTACCCATAGGTACAATGAATACAATGCCGTTCCTTTTAGTATGAACAGAATCATTTAGGGCGCGACAAATGTTAAAGAAAGTTTTCGGCATTGGCCTTTTATCCGTTTTAGCTGCTTGTGCAGACGAAGAGATAACCAAACAACCTAATACTCCCTTACCTACGATAGACGTCTCCAAAGTCATCTATGAGCCCGTTCAATCGTGGTTCACCTTTACAACAAGGCTTCAAGCCCCAGAGAAAGTTTCTTTAATGCCACGCGTTTCCGGAGTTATTGAAACGGTAGAATTCAAAGACGGACAGAGTGTCAACAAAGGTGACTTACTCGTCACTCTTGATGATCGAACCTTCAAAGCTCAGGTCTCACGACTTGAAGCGCAAGTTAAGAGTGCTCGAGCTGCGCTAGAGCAAGCAGCAAACGAACAAAAGAGAGCCGCTCAACTGGTTAAGCGAAAAGCCATCTCAGCGGAACAAGCAGAGGCCCGAGATACCGCAGTAAAACAACGCTCTGCAGAACTAATGGCTTTGCGTGCTCAGTTAGAATCCGCAAAGTTAGATCTTGAGTTTACGAAGATATATGCCCCTATTAGCGGCACTATTTCAAGAGCATTCATTACTAAAGGAAACAATGTAAACGCAAATCAAAGCGTTATATCAAACATTGTCTCTAACGATCAGGTATATGCATACTTTGATGTCGATGAGCGAACTTGGAACCGTTACTTCTCGACAATCAATGCCGACTCTAACTTACCTACTCGTCTTGAACTATCTGGACAAAATGGGCAGGAGTTTTTTGGACGCGTTGACTTTGTCGACAACTCCATCAACGAAAACACCGGTACTTTGCAGGTTCGAGCGGTATTCGATGCAACAAAATCAAACTTAAAAGTGGGATCGTTTGGCCGAGTTCAGATATCAACAACCAAACCAGTTGAACGAGTTCTCGTACCAGAGCGTTCTATTGGCACAGATCTAGAAAACCGCTTTGTATTAACACTCAATGAAGAGAATACGTTGCAATACAGCATCGTAACCTTAGGCGAACGTTACGGAACATTTCGTGCCATCGAGAATGGCTTGAACGCCGACTCAGTTATTGCGGTAAATGGCCCAGCAAAAGTTGGCCCAAATAGCAAAATCTCACCAAAAAATGTCACGCTAGATATCAGCAACACCTCATTGATTATGGCTTCAAACTCAACATCGTTGCCAAATAAACGTTTAGCTCAAGACTAAGAAGACAACCGAATGAAATTTGCACACTTTTTTATTCAAAGACCCATATTTGCCTCTATGTTATCGCTATTGATATTAATAGTAGGCGCAATTTCACTTTTACAGTTGCCTGTGAGTGAATATCCAGAGGTTGTCCCTCCTACAGTGGTAGTTACAGCAAACTATCCTGGTGCGAACCCAAAAGTAATCGCAGAAACAGTTGCTACGCCTCTGGAGCAAGAAATTAATGGTACAGAAAACATGTTATATATGTTTTCGCAAGCAACCAGTGACGGTAGAATGACATTGACCGTAACCTTTGCTTTGGGTACGGACTTGGACAAAGCTCAGGTTCAAATTCAAAACCGCGTCACTACAGCTTTGCCCCGATTACCAGAAGCCGTCCAACGGTTAGGAGTTGTTGCCGAAAAAGCCTCTCCTGATCTCACCATGGTTGTGCATATATATTCTCCAGATTCTAGCCGTGAAGTCAGTTATTTAGCTAACTACGCTAATTTAAACTTGAAAGATGAGATAGCTCGGCTCGGAGGCGTTGGTGATGTGCGCCTTTTCGGTGGTGACGAGTACTCAATGCGCTTGTGGTTAAATCCAGATGAGCTCGCTTCTAGAAATCTAACCGTAATGGATGTTGTCTCCGCCGTCCGATCTCAAAACCAACAGGTGGCAGCAGGCTCATTAGGTGCGCAGCCAGCCGCTAATGAAAACCAATTCCAAGTTTTGTTGAACGTAAAGGGCCGCTTGGAGAATATTGATGAATTCAACGACATTGTAGTAAAAGTTGACGAAACAGGGGCTTTGACACGTCTTAAAGACGTTGCACGCGTAGAGCTAGGTCAAAACTCTTATGCACTGCGCGCCTTGTTAAATGGTAAACCAGCGGTGGCGATGCCCGTATTCCAACGCCCTGGTGCTAATGCTATTGAGCTATCTAATCAGGTTCGTTCAACCATGGACCGTTTACAAGCAGCCTTTCCAGCTGGAGTTTCATATGAAATAGCCTACGACCCGACCGTCTTTGTTCGTGGATCGATAGACGCGGTGGTTCATACTCTGCTGGAGGCAATTGTACTAGTTGTTGTTGTAGTCATTTTGTTTTTGCAAACATGGCGCGCGTCTATCATCCCTATCATTGCGGTGCCTGTTTCATTAATCGGTACGTTCGCCGTAATGCAAATGCTCGGAGTATCGATTAACACGCTTTCGTTGTTTGGACTTGTTCTCGCCATAGGCATCGTCGTCGATGACGCCATTGTCGTCGTCGAAAACGTGGAACGGAACATCCATAATGGTCTTGCACCACTAGAAGCAACTAAACAAGCAATGACCGAAGTTACCGGGCCAATTATTGCAATTGCTTTAGTGTTATGTGCGGTGTTCATCCCGACGACCTTTATTACAGGGTTATCCGGTCAGTTTTATAAGCAGTTCGCACTAACAATTACGATCTCGACGATTATTTCAGCAATTAACTCGTTGACGTTATCGCCTGCTTTATCAGCACTGCTATTACAAGATAAGAACGAAAAACCCGATCGGCTAACCAAGCTATTGGATGCGGTTTTTGGTAAGTATGTTTTTGCGCCATTCAATAGAATTTTTGAGTACAGCTCGAACCAATATCAAGCTCTGGTCAAGAAGCTGATTCGCTTTAGCCTTGTTGTTGTGGTGGTATACATTGCGTTACTCGGGGGAACGGTTTCTCTATTCAAAGCGGTTCCTGGAGGATTCATTCCTCAACAAGATAAGCAGTATTTAGTTGCGATCGCCCAACTTCCAGATGCAGCAAGTTTAGATAGAACAGAGTCCGTTATTAAAGAAATGGAAAACCTCGCGCTGGCAACACCTGGCGTAGCACAAACCATTTCTTTCCCAGGCTTATCGGTCAATGGTTTTACTAACAGTCCGAATAGTGGCATCGTTTTTGTTACGCTTGAGGACTTCGATAAACGAAATGATCCAACTCTCGGCGCAAATGCGATTGTTGCATCTTTAAATAAGAGCTTTTCAATTATTGATGAAGCCTTCGTTGCGATTTTTCCACCACCACCAATCCAAGGACTTGGATCTACTGGCGGCTTTAAGCTTCAAATCGAAGACCGTGCGAACAAGGGGTTTGATGAGCTCTTCAAGCAATTGAACTTGGTAATAAGTGAGGCATCAACAAGACCCGAGCTGATGGGATTATATTCCACATTTCGTATACAAGTGCCGCAGATGGACATCCAAATAGATCGTGAACAAGCGATGCTGCAAGGTGTTCCTCTAGAGCAGGTTTTTGATGCGCTTCAAGTTTATTTAGGATCGTTGTACGTCAATGACTTCAATATGTTTGGTAGAACATACAAAGTGAATGCCCAGGCAGACATGAACTATCGTCTCGAACCTGACCAAATACTTAACTACAAAGTAAGAAATGCTGCCGGACAAATGGTTCCTCTCGGCGCTGTACTGGAGATCATACCTACGATTGGGCCTGACCGCGTGATGCACTATAACGGCTACCCTAGTGCAGAACTAAACGGCAGTCCTGCTTTTGGTTACAGTTCTGACCAAGCCCAAACGGCTATTGAGGAAGTACTGGATCAAAACCTAGCAGAGGGAATGGTTTATGAATGGACTGATGTAACCTACCAGCAGATTTTGGCTGGTAACACGATGGTGTATATATTCCCACTTGTTGTTTTGTTAGTTTTCATGGTGCTAGCTTCGCAGTACGAGAGTTTAAAACTGCCATTCGCTATCATTTTGATCGTTCCTATGACCATTTTTTCTGCACTAGCAGGTGTTTGGTTCATTGGTGGTGACAACAATATATTCACACAAATTGCTTTGATTGTCCTTGTGGCTCTAGCGTGTAAAAATGCCATCTTGATGGTGGAGTTCGCTAAAGAACTTAAAGACAATGGCCAAGATACCTTATCAGCGATTTTGGAAGCATGTCGTTTACGTCTTCGACCGATTCTAATGACATCAATTGCATTTACCGCTGGTGTTATTCCATTAATGATTGGTACAGGGGCCGGAGCGGAAATGCGACAAGCAATGGGTATTGCCGTATTCTCGGGTATGGTAGGCGTAACGGTATTTGGATTACTACTCACACCTGTTTTTTACATGTTAGTGAGTCGAAACAAAAAACGTCAAACACTATAACCATAATATAAATACTCATTTATATTCATACTAAAGGGAGCTATTGCTCCCTTTTCTTTTGGTTATTAAGTATATTAATAATTTCTAGACAGAGCAGCAGTTATACATGAAACTAATACGCTAATATCTAACCTGGATAAACATTGTGGATTTAGCAAATAAACTACACCTGCTTTTAGAAGTCTCTAAAGCTGGATCTTTTGCAAAAGCAGCAGATGGGATGAATATCGACCGCTCTGTTTTATCTAAACACATCAAGCAGTTAGAAGAGCACTTAGGCGTTAGGCTATTAAACAGAACAACTCGCTCTCTTTCATTAACACAAGTCGGCAAGCAAATAGTTGAAAAAGCAGACCAAATATCTCAACTCCTTGATGATACTCAACAAATAGCGGAGAACTTTCAGACTGAGCCTTCAGGGAAAGTACGAATTTCAAGCTCAACATTATTTGGAAAACTCTATCTACAACCTTCGATAGAGAAGTTTTTACATAAGTACCCAAAAGCAAGTGTTGAACTAATGCTAGATGATCTTCATGTAGACGTGATTAGAAGTAATTTTGATATTGCTTTTCGAATCGGACCTATGAGGGATTCATCAATGGTAGCAAGAAAATTAGCAAAAAATACGACTGCAATCATTGCTTCTCGAAATTTAATTGAAAAACATGGTAACCCAGAAACGCCTGATGAGTTAGTTAAGCTACCTTTTATTATTTATTCAAATGGTAATTTTATTGTCGATAAACTTAAATTCTACGACAAAGCAAAATCAGATGGTTTAGATACATACCCAATATCAGGGTCATACATGGTCAATGAAGCTGAGCTAATAATTGAAAGCGTAAAGTCAGGTCTGGGCGCAGCACTTATAGGTCAATTTATGCTTCCTAAAAACCTAGAGTCTTCTAATTTAGTCCAACTTTTACCAGAATATGAAACTCAAGATTTTGGTGATATTTATGCCATGTACTCACACCGTCAGCAATCACCATTGGTTAGGGCATTCATTGATATCGTTCAAGAAGAAGTTGGCATACCACCAATATGGGAAAAGCATTTCAATAAAAGCTAGGTGATTCTATTTAACCAAAATTAACAGAAAAAAATCAAATAAAATCAACAAATTAAACCATAAAGAATTTAAGATTCAACGAAGTTTAATGTTAGGTGAATTAAGTTCCATTCTAAATGGCGCTTAATTCACTAAATATAAAACATTCTTGGTTTATAATACTAACAAATCCATCACCTATACAAGTTACGATGTATATTAAAGAAAAACACACCTCGATCACTAGTTTGTTAGTATATAAAATATCTTATCTTATTTTTTTGGTTATTTATACGTTAGCAACGATTTATTTTAGCGTACAAATGGACAAAAGCACATCGGAGAACTCTCTTATAGAAATGACTCAAATAGCATTTGTGCTTTTTTCATCGTTAATGTGTTTGTATAAATCTAAGGAATATCTTGAACTCAAACACATATTAGTAATAATGTCTTCATTTTTTATGGTTATATTCGTTAGAGAAATGGACTACCACATAGAGCAGTATTTCTCTCACGGTTCATGGAAGTACCCTGCTTGGATTATAATAGTCTCGGTCTGTTATTTTTGTTTTAATAACATAGTTAACATAAAAAATGAGGTCAAATTTTTCATTTCTCATTCTAGCTTCACGACATTAACGATTGGCTTTTTCATTGTTTTCTTATTCTCACGCTTTGCAGGGTATGGTGATTTTTGGGTCGAGTTTATGGGGAACTCATACAATAGAGACGTGAAAAACTTGGTCGAAGAAAGCTTAGAGTTACTAGGTTACGCGATACTTTTAAACGGTGTTTTACTTATTAAAGTAGAAAACCACTAAGTATAAATAAAAGTTCATAGCTTGTAGTTCAAGCTTTGAACTTTTTTGGTTAAAAAAAAGCAGCAAATTATATTTGCTGCAAATGATGAAAAAAACAATATGCGTAAGTTAACTTCCTAGCAATGGATGCGTTAACGAGTTAATAATAACGAACCGTAACAATTAAGTCTCGTTGAAAATAATCCATAAAGAATGGCATTTATTACACTGTTAATTATGTAATCTAATCTAGTTATCACACGCCGTCGTTTTTATATCTTATCTCTTTCCGTCAATAAATAGCTCTTCACATCAGATCCCATTTATCATCCCACAACAGTCGGATTCAAAACAAAGCAATAAAAATCAATAAATTAGAAGTAGCCACTTAAAAAATAAAAAGGAGTAAAACGAAACTATATCAGATAGAACATATTAAAGATCACCGACTCTGAGTAGAAAGCCGTTCATACTCGTTACGCATACAATCAATAAAGACTTCCATCGCCGGCGTCACACACTTCCCAGCATGATAAGCGCAGAGTGGCTTGATCATCTGTGAAAATTCGGTGAACTCAAGCTCTTGTAAACTGCCCTCTTGCAACTCTTTTTCAACCGTAAAACGAGGTAAGTAAGAGATACCAATATTACTCTCAACGCAATTTTTGATCGTATTAATACTGCTAAGTTCGATCATGTTGTCGATGCTAATATCACGCTCTTGAATAATGCTCTCAAACATCTGTCGAAAAAGGCACTTAGGGCCATTGCTTATAAACCCTAAATCAATATGTTGCTCTCTCTTCTTTAAATCTAGCCCTTTTAAAAGCGGTGAAGCAACCAATACCAGTGGCTCCTGCTCAAACTCGTGGACCTTGAGCGTATCGTCATTACCTACTCGATAAAACACACCTAAATCAGCTTTATCCGCTATCAACTCATCTCGAATCTGATAGCAATTTTGTGATTGCAGAGAGAGTCTGACATTGGGCGCTCTGATCCTGAACTCTTTTAAAACATTAGCCATCTTATAAGCAAGTTGAGTCTCAGCAACCAGCACTTTCAATTCACCGGTCGGCTCCGAGTTTTCTTGCTGTGCTGTTCCCTCAATATTTTCCATCACTCGCGCCAGTTCATAGACGTAAGGCAGTATCTTTTCTCCTGCTTGAGTCAAAACCATCTTACGCCCTATTTTTTCGAACAGCTGTAGAGACAGATCTTGTTCCAACTGCTTGATTTGAAAGGTGACGGTTGATTGCGTGCAATAAAGCTTCTGTGACGCTTTTAGAAACGATCCTTCTTCAACAATAGCTTTAAAAGTAAGAAAGCGTTTTAGATTCATGACTAGACTCCACAACCAACAGTTCAATAAATTAAAAGTCTTAGTTTTAATTTATTCAATTTTTTAATCAATTGTAGCGAAGTATAGTGCAGTAAAAACAGGAGAGATAGAGATGACAGCCATCTACACCGCATTTTTTACTTACGTAATCATTACTTCAATTACACCAGGGCCAAACAACATTTTATCGCTCAGCATCGCGACGCAATATGGACTAAAACGCTCAACAAAAGTGATTTCGGGGATGTTTTGTGGCTATGTTGTTTTGATGCTACTTTGTGGCGCTTTCACGTATAACATGATCAGCCTCTTGCCCGTGATTACACCTTGGCTAACATGGATTGGAGCAGCTTATATTGTTTGGTTGGCTTGGGGGCTTGCTACGAGTGAGATCAAAACTTCATCGGATAATTCTAAAGGTATCAGTTTCTTAACAGGTTTCGGTTTGCAGTTCGTTAATGTGAAAATCATTCTTTATGGAATTACCTCTATTTCTACGTTCGTACTGCCCCACACTCAGAATATCTACTGGATCTTAGCGACTAGCCTCATTCTTGCTTTGATCGCACTCCTTAGCAACGTAGTTTGGGCCGTTGCAGGAAAGCTACTTCAATCGCAATTCCAGAGATATGGCAAAGTCATCAATATGAGCTTAGCAGCAGCTCTGATCTATTGTGCGACACAGTTATTTACTTAAGTATATAGTTGATCATCAAGAACAATATTGCTCTTCAACTTAGACGACTACGTTTATGTGAAGAGCAAATTCTGCTCTACAAATCGCTGCGGTTTCTCGTGCCCTTACTCGCTCCTCCCGCTCCTTCATACGGCAGTTTTTGAAGAAGTAGATTCAACGTCACTTAATCAACCTAAAGAGACGAAATCTTTTTTAGTTATACAGACACGGCCTTGTCGACCTCGGCAATAACTAAGCATTACTTAGTATACACAAATCAGAAAAACTAAGATAATCTTAGTCATCCAAGTCCTTAGTGTGAACTTTAAGTGTTGTTTAATAACCCACTCCCAGCCCGCCTTAAGCATGCGCGTAAACAAGCGAATCTGTCCCAAAAAGCACTGGGCATCCGTATCGGCATGGATGATAGTTCTGCAAGTGCAAGGATGAATCAATACGAAAGGGAGCGCCATACTCCCGACGTAAAAACGCTCAAACTTATCGCAGATGAGCTAAACGTGCCTCTAAACTATTTTTTTTGTGAAGATGAAATCACCGCTGAACTTGCTGTGAATCTCCACAAGCTGTCAAATGATGACAAGCAAAGAGTGCTTGAGAGCACAGCCCAGCTGATTGCAGACGCAATCGCCACGAAGTCGAGTACGTAATTGGGATTAAACGCCTAAGAATACGTATCAATACCAAAGAATCAAAGAGCATAACTAAGGGTTCAACATGGCTACAACAAAAGCACTTGTGGTTTTTTCCGGTGGGCAGGACTCTACGACCTGCTTAATCGATGCATTAAATACATATGATGAAGTTCATGCTATAACGTTTGATTATGGCCAGCGTCATTCAGATGAAATAGATATCGCTATCGAATTAGGTAAGCAACTTAACATCAAAAGCCACAAAGTCCTGGATGTAAAATCAATTAATGAGTTAGCGATAAGCTCGCTGACAAGAGACAACATTCCGGTATCTAATGACTTAAGCGACGCTAACGTACCCAATACATTCGTTCCAGGGAGAAACATTCTCTTTCTTACTTACGCATGTATCCATGCTTACCAGCTTGGCATTCAAGACATCATTACGGGAGTCTGCGAAACAGACTTTAGTGGTTACCCTGACTGCCGAGACAACTTTATTCGCTCTCTAAATCTCTCTTGCAATTTAGGTATGGATAAAGCCTTCAATATTAAGACTCCTTTAATGTGGCTTACTAAAGCAGAGACCTGGGCTCTAGCTGATAAGCACAATATGTTGGAGTTTGTCCAAAACAATACTTTAACATGTTACAACGGAATCGTTGGTAAAGGCTGTGGTGAATGCCCAGCGTGCCTACTGCGACAAAGCGGCTTAGAAGAATACTTAGCGAGCAAATAGTCTTTGTTAGCGGTAATAATAGCGGTGGATAAAACCTTTTGCGTTCGCTTCTAAACGTTTTATCTCAGCGTGAAACTCCAGCCAACAGAGCTTCATTTTGATGCCGCCAGATTGGTGGCATCAATTAAATGCGAAACGATTGTCGAACCAAAGATAGCACCACACCACAACAGCCAACACTGCTTAGCTTTTACAACGCTATAAATTGTTTAGATATATCGACAATGTTTCGATAGCAAAGCTACTAACGGCATTACTCGCGAAACCGGAATTAGATAGAAAAGCTACCTCGAATGATGACGAGTCTCTCGTCTAAGCAATACTCAAATATTTATGAGTTTGAACAGACAAACGCCAATTGCGGGCAATGCACGTATCAATACACAATTGCGTAGCACGAGGCTTCTGGCTAATTGGTTGTAGTGCAATGATAGTCTCAGCCGCTACGTTCGCATTTGCTAAAAGGTCATCAAGGTGGTCGATGTCTTTCTGGGTGCCGACTGGATGCTTAATCTCATTTGCTCGCTCTAACGCGCTATTAAGCACCGGCAATTTACCTTTCATTGCCACTTTTGGTGACACTGTCACCCACGTGTTTCCTGAAGTAATCACTTCTGATGTGCCACTGGTTTCAATTTGGCATTGGCACCCCATATCTTCAAACGCCTTTGTTAAAGGGCGCAGATCATAAATACAAGGCTCTCCACCAGTAATCACGATATGCTTAGCATTAAAGCCTTGCTGTTGGTATTGCTCTACGATGTTCTCGGCAGATGCAACACACCACGTCGGAGAGTCTTCCGTTTTCACCAGAATATCGCCTATTTGACGTTGATCATTCTCATCTGCATACCACGTTTGTTTGGTATCGCACCATGAGCAACCAACCGGACACTCTTGAAGCCGAACAAAAACAGCAGGGACTCCAGTAAAAACCCCTTCCCCTTGGATGGTTTCAAACATCTCATTTAGCTTATACAACGCAGAACTCACTCAACTCATAACATTTCGAGGCGAAGACCATAATGGACACGCGTGTCTAGGTCAATTTAAACCAAAAATTAATTGTTAAAATAGACCATTTTGTAGTTTCATAGCGTAATGAATATAGGTTTCTGGTTAACGTTAAACCAAGCCTTATTCACTGACAGCTCCCAAAAAACTTTAAGGTAAGAAATGATGTATAAACTGATCGCACTAGATATGGATGGCACGCTACTCAATAGTGATAAAGCCATTTCTGAAGAAAACAAACAAGCGATCGCAAAAGCTCGAGAAGCAGGCGTTACTGTCGTTCTCGCTTCTGGTCGCCCATTAGAAGGAATGCAAGACAAGCTCGACGAACTGAATATCCATTCCGATCGAGATTTTGTTCTTTACTACAACGGTTCGATGGTCAAGAACGTAGGCACAAACGACATCATCCACCAGCAAATCATAGATGGTAAAGCTGCAAAATTGGTGGCGCGAAAAGCCGAAGAGCTAGGTGCGTACGTCCATGCTTTTAGTCAAGTTCATGGTTTAATCACCAACGAACACAACCCTTACACCGATATTGAAGCAAAGATAAATGGCTTAAATGTCACCGAGATGAACTTCGAATCACTAGAAGACGATCATCCAATCATCAAAGCTATGATGGTTGCAGAGCCAAGCAAACTAACAGAAGTTATAGCAGCACTGCCAGCTGAAATGCGCGAAGCGTTTACGGTTGTTCAAAGCGCTCCGTTTTTCCTTGAGTTTCTTAACCCTGCGAGCAACAAAGGTATTGGTGTTGCCGCAATTGCCGAGTATCTGGGAATTAAACCGGAAGAAGTTATCTGTATGGGTGACGCAGAAAATGACCACCACATGCTGAAATACGCTGGCCTTGGTATCGCGATGGCAAATGCAATGGAAGAAACCAAGCAAATCGCTGACTACATTACGGCAAGTAATGATGAGCACGGTGTCGCTAAAGCTATAGAAAAGTTCGTGCTCAATGCATAGCCCTTTCCGCCATGTCTGTTGCGTTAAGCTTCTTACGTTTAACATCCCTAGCCGTCCAAGATAGGCAAGCGGCGTTGTTCGTGGACTAAACGTGTAAAAGCCTTGCTGTAATGCAAGGCTTTGTTTTTACTTAAATACTAATAGATAACAAATACAGCCATCAATCTAGCAACGTTTTGCTCGGTTGGTTTTCACAAGTCAGCTTCCTTGCAAGCAGCATAAATAACAACATTAATAATGGATAATGTAACGTCGACAAGACTAATGACCACAAACCGCTAAACGATACGATATTAGCCGAGTACAAATAGAGTTGATCAACAAGCAACAATGCCAGCGTCACAAAGATCATCTGCCGAGTATCTAAATGTGCTTTCGACTCTTTAAATGTCATGACCAACGCTGATGCAGTGATTAAAATTGCTAGCCAGCGACCAAACACAGGTAATGGCCAGATGACGGAGATGACCGCTGTTGCCGCAGTCATAATGAACCAGACGCCTTTTGAGCTTAGAACTTGATCAACGTTCACATCTTGATTTGTTTCCAATCGAAGAACATGCCAAGCCACCAAGCTGCCTAACAGCGCGCCAAATAACATATCTAAAATAAAGGCACTGCCGAGGAAAAACTTACCTAGCACCACTGTAAGAGTGATGAACACGAAGACTGCCGTTGTTCCATTCAAACCGAAATACTGGGTTCTATGAAACAAGAACGTCAGAACACAAAACCACACAGCGATAGGCAAGCTAGGAAAACTAAAGCCAAAGCTGTGCGTTAACTCCATCATTGGTATATAGACATGTGGGCGCGGTAACGAAAAGCCTTGTTGAGCGACAAGCACCATAAGCGACGTTGCACTAATTGCAAAAAAGAGTCGGTACACAAACCGGCTACCAAAGCGCATCATGGCAAAAGGAAATAGAAAGAGTAGTACCGTCGGTTCTGTCAGGTCTATAACCAGTTTCGAGATCTGACTAGCTACCTCGTAACTCGTTTCTGACAACGCCCCTACCCAACTCTGTAAATCTATCAGCCACGCCAATTCAACCTGACGAAATGAAGGCGCGGATTCGATCAACTGAGTCACATAAGATACAGATTGCTTTGTAGCTTGATCAAAAAACTGAGTGGCTTGTGGCCATTGCTCAGGATAACGATATAAAGATGATGATAATTCAGATGGGCTAAGCAACATCGCTGACGCAACTTCTACTCCATAATGAGGGGCAAACCAAATAGGCAGTTCATTTCCACCTAAAGAATTATTCATAGAAAAAGCGATAATGTCAGAGTCTGATATACAGTCGTAAAAAACTGCAGTGTCCGTTCTGCCAAGCTCCTCTCCAACCGTAACCACTATACCGGTTTCTTCCCACGTTTCTCGTTGAGCAGCAACTTGTGGAGACTCACCATCAATGATGGTTCCGCCAGGTAGAGAAATCTTATCCGTTAATACTTCATGAACTAGCACTAACTTGTCATCAGCGCGAACAATACAGAGCGCTCCTTTAACTTCGCTCGCAGTGGCTTTAGCCGTAGAGATCGGTGAAACAGGTAACAAAATAAAACAAAGGATGAGTAATAACAGCTGTCTCAACACAAAATATGACCTTAAATAAACATAATGATAACCAATGAATCATGGCAGTTAATCTTATCTTTTTCGACAAAAATTAAGTAACGAGTTATGCCAAACTGAGTTGATCGCGTAAAACACGATCTCAACGCTCACTGGAGAATAATTTAATGCAAACCTGACAAAGATCAGACAAAACATAAAATGTTGATCGCAATTCTGCCAGTTATATAAAGATAACGTCAGGACAAAGTCATACACATTTTGTGGGTTCTCATAGTTGACACAATAAAAAAGGGCTTATTATTCGCAAACAATAAACCCCAGTTATAATAACTATGTACTGATCGTTGAAACCAAGAATGAATCTTATCTCATGGTCAACGAATCAAATTCACTGGCCCGATAGTTAGTTAGACTTGCAATTCGCATCGCCTACTTTTTGCCAAACACCCCAAGGCCCTGAGTCTGCTGGATTATCACCTTGAGTCCACCACTGCGCTTGCCAAACTTTACCATTCCAAGTAACCGTATCTCCTTTGAGATACACTAAGCTGGCTTGCCATACAGTTGTACAGCTATCTGTGGGAGGCGTTGTCACCGTTTTCGCTTGAGCGGATACTAACGCTTGGTATTGTGTGCTGGTCTTATCAACGTTGAAGTTCAAAGCCACTCTTGCTTCTCCGCTCTGAGTAGCACCAAATTCAACATCAACACGACAACTTGCATTCATTGCTAACGTCGCCTGAGAGCACTGATCATTGGCAATAACAGCTGCATCAGTAACACCCGAAGCAAACGCGCGAACATTTTCCACAGTGAACGTGGTGTTCCCTGAATTCTGGATAACAAAGCTATGTTGCTGTAACTCCCCAACATTAAATGATGCCAGTGTCTGTTCGGTGGTGTATCCAACAGAAACATTCTCTTTTGGTGGTGTTGCTGTTCCGATAACACCATCGACAAAATTGCGCATAGCAGCGATATCGCTATAAACCCCATACATACCAGGACGAGCACAACCTATTCCCCAACTGACCACACCAAGTTGAATAATTACACCACTGCGATTAATAACGATTGGACCACCACTATCTCCCTGACAAGAATCTATCCCACCTTGAGGAATACCCGCACAGAATGACACTTCTCCAACCGTTGTGTAGTTGCCACCGGCTTGACGGCAAGTCATATCCGACGCAAGTGGGACGTCAACCTCTTGCAATCGAGACGGAGAGCTTCCTCCTTCAGAAGTTCGCCCTAAGCCAGCAACACTAAGCCAATCTCCGATGCTCGCGTATTGCGTTAGACTACCATTCGCAATCTCAACTGAAGAAACACCTTGAGGCACAGAGTCGAGCTTCAATACCGCGAGGTCATGAGAAAGCGTCGCGCGGCGATATGCCGGGTGCATGTGGATCTCACTGACGTTTGCACGAACACCATCACTACCGTTATAAACAACGCCACCGATTTTAACCGCTATCTGATTCGGAGAATCACCCTCAACACAATGCGCAGCAGTCAGGACGTAACCATTCCCGATATAACTGGCCCCACAATACGATCGGTTACCATAACGACTAACAATTTGGGTGTAGAATTTCCAGTCACGTGGGTCGGCAGTTACTCCGCCTACGATCTGGGGTTGGATAGTATGATTTTGCGTCTGTGACAAATCATCAGCACTTGCGAACATTGGCAAAACGGCTAAAGCAAGTAACGATTTTGTTAGTTTCAAAATATTGTCCTCTTGTTTTTGTAAGCACGATCCTCGTGCTACTAATAAACAAGCAGACAAAAACGCCGATACCAATATGGGTGCATATCAATTTGTTAACATTGCGAGCAACTTATAGAGAAAAGTCTATTGACGAACTGAATGATTTCAATTCGATAGAACCTAAATCACAATATTAAAGTTAAATACAATTATTCGTTCAGCGGTTTTCTTAAATAGTGGATATGATGTGCAAATCCTTGTTTTTCATACAAAGATATTGCGCCCTGGTTAAAATGCCATACTTCAACAAACATCTGTTTTGCACCGTAATCAGAGAACGTTGACTCAATTTTATTAATCAATGCCTGCGCCGTACCTTGTTTTCGATATTCAGGCAGCACATAGAGCTCATCCACACTTCCCATCATAACTGGCTGGCTGACGGTAGAAATAAGTTCACAGAAGTGACCAGAGATAAAGCCAATAATTTCATCTCCTTGTTTTGCTACGTAAACAAGGCACTCAGGGTCGTCAATATATCGAGCAATGCTTTTTTCTTGTTCTATCTCCTCTGCCGTTTTGAAAAGCTCAGGAGATTGAAGATGATGCTCATCATGAAGCTCGAACATAAGATCGTTGAGCAACTCTAGGTCGCTAAAACACGCAGGTTTAATCGCAAACGTGGTCATACAAAGGGTCACTAAAAATGGAATGGCTGTAGTTTGTGAGGAAAACGTCGTATTGGCAAGTCACAAATGCTTTCACGATACGTTTGTACTGTTTGAACAACAAAAAGGCCCCTGTACTTAATAAACGTACAGAGGCAGAACCAACCTACAGAGTTCGAGGATCAGGGGTTAGTTAGAATTGAGTTTTTATCAGCGTCGTAGCACTCGCTCAATTTCGTTCAAGCTACTTGGGTCATCAATCGTTGACGGAACGGTGTATTTTTCACCATCAGCTATTTGACGTATAGTTCGACGCAAAATTTTACCTGAACGTGTTTTCGGTAAACGGTCTACAACCAACGCATGCTTGAAGCAAGCAACTGCACCTATCTCACTACGCACTTTGCCAACAAGCTCACCTTCAAGGTCTAGCTCATCCACTTTGACGCCGTCTTTCAGTACAACAAAACCAAGTGGAAGCTGACCTTTTAGATCATCGTGGATACCGACCACCGCACATTCTGCAATCGCTGGGTGGCCTCCTACTATTTCTTCCATTTCACCTGTCGACAATCGGTGTCCCGCGACATTAATCACGTCATCAATACGTCCCATAATAAACAGGTAACCGTCTTCATCCAGATAGCCACCATCACCTGACACGTAGTAGCCTGGGAATTGGCTAAGATAACCAGTTTCAAAACGGTCATGATTACGCCAAACCGTTGGCAGACAACTTGGTGGTAGCGGACGTTTTAATGCGACAAAGCCTTGTTGGTTAGGCCCGACAGCCTCTCCAAGTTCATTCAGAATCTCGACCTGATAACCCGGAATGGGCTTCGTCGAAGAACCAGCTTTAACTGGCATCATTTCGACACCTGTCGGGTTGCCCGCGATGGCCCAGCCCGTCTCGGTTTGCCACCAGTGGTCAATAACGGGCTTGTCCGCTTTGCTCTGAACCCACTCCAGTGTCGGAGGGTCGAGGCGTTCTCCCGCCATAAAGATGGTTTTCAGATTCGACAAGTCGTACTGTTTTAAGTGCTCACCTTCCGGGTCCTCTTTCTTAATCGCACGAAACGCCGTTGGTGCAGAGAACAACGCATCTACTTTATATTCATCACACACTCGCCAAAATGCGCCAGGATCCGGTGTTCGAACAGGCTTGCCTTCGAATAGGATAGTAGTGCAACCGTGAATCAGTGGAGCGTAAACAATGTAAGAGTGCCCTACTACCCAGCCCACATCAGATGCCGCCCAAAAGACGCCATCTTGAGGAATGTTATAGATTGCGCTCATGGAGTACTTCATCGCGACAGCATGACCACCGTTATCACGCACAACGCCTTTCGGCTTACCTGTCGTACCCGATGTATAAAGTATGTAGAGCGGCTCGGTTGCTAACACCGGAACACAACCATGTGGCAGCGCTTGGTTGTACTCTCGCTGCCAATCTAAGTCTCTTTCTTGGTTTAGCTCAGCGTCGCACTCTGGACGTTGGAAAACAAACACTTTCTCAGGCTTCCAACGGCTGTCCATGATGGCTTTGTCTACCATTGGTTTGTATGGAATGACTTTGTTGATCTCAATCCCGCACGACGCCGTCATGATCACTTTCGGCTCTGCATCTTCAATTCGTACAGCAAGCTCATTAGGTGCAAAACCACCGAATACTACGGAATGAATCGCCCCCAAACGCGCGCAGGCAAGCATCGCCATTGCGGCTTCTGGGATCATCGGCATATAAATAACGACTCGGTCGCCTTTTTCAACACCTTGAGCAGACAGCATGCCAGCAATTTTTGCTACTTGGTCACGTAGATCGCTATAGGTGTACGTGGCTTTACGACCTGTCACTGGCGAGTCATAAATGAGTGCAGTATTATCACCGCGTCCTTGCTCGCAATGGTAATCTAATGCTAACCAGCACGTATTCATTACACCATCTGGAAACCAACGTTCTATGCCGTTTTCATCAGATTTCAAGATAGTTTTAGGAGATTCAAACCAATCGAGATTCTCCGCTTGAGCGCGCCAAAAACTCTCCGGTTCATTCTTCGCCCATAAGTATTCTTTTTCGTATGAAGACATATTGCTTCCTCCAGTATGTCCTGACATTGCTCTCGTTCTACTCAAAGATCGCTCTTTTAATCCAAAGATCGTCTCTTTTAATCGAAGACATAGAAGGGTACACGCACAAATCCCTCCATCAGTATTCTCGCACTTCGGCTCATAATGGCTTTTTGCACCACCCAGCCCTGCTCAGTTTGCTTCGCTTGTGCCCCAACTTTTAACGTTCCTGACGGGTGACCAAAAGTCACGGACTCTTTTTCACCGCCACCAGCGGCTAAATTCACTAACGTTCCGGGCACACACGCAGCAGAAGCAATAGCAACGGCTGCTGTTCCCATCATTGCATGATGTAGCTTGCCCATCGACAGCGCGCGAACGAGCACATCAATATCCGACTCATTAACGGCTTTACCACTTGAAGACAGGTAACTTTTCGGTTTAGAAACAAACGCTATTTTCGGCGTATGTTGGCGTGTTTGAGCTTCTTCTAAATCAGAAATCAGGCCCATTTTTAACGCGCCATATGCACGGATGGATTCGAACATCGCTAATGCTGTGTCATCGTTGTTGATATCGTCTTGCAGCTCGGTGCCCTGATATCCTATCGATTCAGCATCAATAAAAATGGTTGGTATGCCCGCGTTAATAAAGGTCGCGTTGAACGTACCCACATCCGGCACCACCAAATCATCAACTAAGTTACCCGTTGGGAACATACTTCCTTCGCCATCGGAAGGGTCAACAAAATCCACTTGAATCTCTGCAGCTGGAAACGTGACACCATCGAGTTCAAACTCTCCAGTTTCCTGGACAAAACCATTGACGATTGGCACGTGAATCAAGATGGTTTTGCTGATGTTCACCTGCCAAACACGCACCGTCACAATGCCATTTTCTGGAATGCGATCTTGTGGGATCAGACCAGCATGAATGGCGAAAGGACCGACAGCGGCAGACAAGTTGCCGCAGTTACCGCTCCAATCGACGAATGGTTTGTCGATCGACACTTGGCCAAATAAGTAGTCAACATCGTGATCGGCTCTGCTGCTGCGCGAAACAATCACTGTTTTACTGGTGCTTGACGTCGCGCCCCCCATGCCATCAATTTGCTTCGCGTAAGGATCAGGGCTGCCAATAACGCGTAGCAACAGTTTGTCACGTGCGGCTCCAGCCACTTGCGCTTCTTGAGGTAAATCCTCTAGGTTGAAAAAGACACCTTTACTCGTGCCGCCACGCATGTACGTCGCGGGCACTTTTATTTGGCTTGTTTGATTCGGAGTATTATTTGACATACGCACTCCTTATTGTGCCAAGAAATCTTGCGCGAAACGCTGCAGAACACCGCCTGCGTTGTACACGTGAACTTCGTCAGCGGTATCTAAGCGACAAGTAACCGGAACATCGACTTTATCGCCGTTGGTGCGTGTGATAACCAGCGCTAAATCAGCGCCCGGCTTGATTTCTCCAACCACGTCGTAAAGTTCCGTACCATCCAGCTCTAGCGTATTGCGGTTAACGCCCGACTTAAATTGCAGTGGTAGTACGCCCATGCCAACCAAGTTAGTACGGTGAATACGCTCAAAGCCTTCAGCAACAATGGCTTCTACGCCCGCCAGTCGAACGCCTTTTGCTGCCCAGTCACGGGATGACCCCTGACCGTAATCCGCGCCAGCCACCACGATCAATGGTTGTTTACGATTCATGTAGGTTTCAATCGCTTCCCACATACGAACCACCTGTCCTTCTGGCTCTACACGCGCCAGAGATCCCTGCACGACTTCGCCGTTTTCCTTCACCATTTCATTGAACAACTTTGGGTTAGCGAAGGTCGCGCGTTGCGCCGTTAAGTGGTCACCACGGTGAGTCGCGTAAGAGTTGAAATCTTCTTCTGGCACACCCATTTTCGCTAAGTATTCACCTGCTGCGCTGCTTGCGAGAATCGCGTTGGATGGTGATAAGTGATCAGTGGTGATGTTGTCGCCCAGAATCGCCAATGGACGCATACCAGACAATGTTCTTTCTCCCGCTAGCGCACCTTCCCAGTACGGTGGTCGGCGGATGTAGGTACTCATCGGACGCCAGTCGTACAGCGGGTTGGGATTTTGCTCTTGATCATTCAGCTTAAACATCTGAATGTAAACTTGCTTAAACTGCTCAGGTTTAACATGAGTACCGACAACTGCATCGATCTCTTCATCGCTTGGCCACAAATCATTGAGATAAATTGGTTTGCCGTTTTGGTCCGTGCCAAGCGCATCGCGCTCGATATCAAAACGAATTGTACCGGCTAGTGCATAAGCGACAACCAATGGTGGTGAAGCCAAGAAAGCTTGTTTGGCGTAAGGATGGATTCGACCATCAAAGTTACGGTTACCAGAAAGCACCGCTGTTGCATATAAATCACGGTCGATGATCTCTTGTTGGATTTTTGGATCCAGCGCACCACTCATACCGTTACAAGTTGTACATGCGTAACCAACAATGCCAAAGCCAAGCTTCTCTAGCTCTGGTAATAAGCCCGCTTCTTCCAGATACAAGCGTGCAACTTTAGAACCCGGAGCAAAAGACGATTTCACCCAAGGTTTACGTACAAGACCAAGTTCGTTGGCTTTCTTCGCGACAAGGCCAGCAGCAACCACGTTTCTTGGGTTACTGGTATTCGTACATGAGGTAATAGCAGCGATGATCACTGCACCATCTGGCAACTCGCCTTCTTTCTCTTCCCACGCTCCAGAAATACCGCGCTGTGCCAACTCAGAAGTTGGTAAACGACGATGAGGGTTTGACGGACCAGCCAAGTTACGGCTAACTGATGATAAATCGAACTCAAGTACGCGCTCGTAAACGGCGCTATCAAGATCGTCTGCCCAAAGACCGGTTTGTTTTGCGTAATTTTCTACTAGAGCAACTTGTTCTTCATCTCGACCAGTTAGTTTCAAGTAATTGATGGTCTGCTCATCAATATAAAACATGCCAGCTGTTGCGCCGTATTCTGGTGTCATGTTTGAAATCGTTGCGCGGTCTCCGATCGTTAGATCACGTGCGCCTTCTCCGAAGAATTCAAGATATGAAGATACCACACGCTCATTACGCAGAAACTCAGTAATCGCGAGGACAATATCCGTTGCGGTAATGCCCGGTTGACGTTTACCCGTCAGTTTGACACCGACAATATCTGGTAGACGCATCATTGATGGTCGGCCAAGCATGACGGTTTCAGCTTCCAGACCACCGACACCTATCGCAATAACACCAAGAGCGTCTACGTGAGGTGTGTGACTGTCCGTACCCACACAGGTGTCTGGGTAGGCAATGCCCTGCTTTGCTTGTACCACAGGAGACATTTTTTCCAAGTTGATTTGGTGCATGATGCCATTCCCAGCTGGAATCACGCTGACGTTTTCAAACGCTGTTTTACACCACTCAATAAAGTGGAATCGGTCTTCATTACGGCGCTCTTCAATCGCGCGGTTTTTGTCGAAGGCATCAGGGTCAAAGCCCGCATGTTCAACCGCTAAAGAGTGGTCAACGATCAATTGTGTCTCAACCACTGGGTTCACTTTTGCAGGATCACCGCCCTGATCTGAAATGGCATCGCGCAGACCCGCTAAATCGACTAGAGCGGTCTGACCAAGAATGTCATGACAAACAACGCGTGCTGGATACCAAGGAAAATCAAGATCGCGTTTGCGTTCAATTAACTGTTTCAGGCTATCTGTCAATGTGTTCGGGTCACAGCGGCGGACCAGTTGCTCAGCTAGCACGCGAGAGGTATAAGGGAGTGTTTCATAGGCTCCAGGAGAAATGGCATTGACGGCTTCGCGTGCATCAAAATAATCCAGTTGAGTTCCCGGAAGCGGCTTACGATATTGAGTATTAATATTTGTGTTCATGGTTTGCTTCCATTCAGTCTTTACATCTTGCCTTCATCAAGGTTTTCCATTGCTCCAGAAACACAGTGATGAGAGGATCTCCTTCCTCTGTTAGAGAGAATGACAAAGGAAGGAGGTGGTCAACCAAAGCATATAATGCCCTCGTTGACCTTCGCGCTAGCGATTCTCGATAGGCACCCATTCTTGATGATCTGGGCCCGTATAATCGGCACTTGGGCGAATAATACGGTTATTGGCACGCTGTTCATAAACGTGTGCAGCCCAGCCCGTTAAACGACTCATCACAAAGATTGGGGTAAATAGTTTGGTTGGAATGTCCATGAAGTGGTAAGCCGATGCATGGAAGAAGTCCGCATTACAGAACAGACCTTTCTCTCGCTTCATCACTGATTCAACACGCTCAGAAACCGCATATAGATGAGTATCACCAACTTGTTTCGATAGCTCTTTGGACCAGCGTTTTATTAAGGCGTTGCGAGGGTCACTTTCACGATAAATCGCATGACCAAATCCCATGATCTTGTCTTTATTGGCTAGCATTTTCATGATGTTCGCTTCCGCCTCATCGGGCGTTTGCCAATCTTCAATCATTTCCATCGCCGCTTCGTTCGCACCGCCGTGAAGTGGTCCACGAAGCGTACCGATTGCAGCCGTGATACAAGAATGGATGTCTGACAACGTTGATGCACAAACGCGTGCCGCGAATGTAGAAGCATTAAACTCATGTTCAGCATAAAGAATGAGCGAGCAATGCATCACTTGTTTGTGCAGCGCAGATGGCGCTTTGTCTGTAAGTAATCGCAAGAAGTAACCACCGATGCAATCTTCAGTCTGATCCTCGGTGTTGATACGCACTCCATCATGACTAAAGCGGTACCAGTAACAGATGATGGCAGGGAACAAGGCTAGCATACGTTCGGTTGCTTTCAGTTGCTCCTCAAAGCTCATTTCCTGCTCTAGGTTACCCAATACAGAACAACCCGTGCGCATTACGTCCATTGGGTGTGCGCTTGCAGGAATTAACTCTAAAGCTTGTTTTAGCTCGGCTGGCAAACCTCTAAGGCTGAGTAGGTGTGTCTTGTACGCATCAAGTTCTTGTTGATTTGGCAAGTGACCGCGTAACAGAAGGTGAGCCACTTCTTCAAACTGTGCGTTGTTCGCAAGATCAGTAATATCGTATCCACGATAAGTTAAACCAGTTCCCGTTTTTCCGACAGTACATAAAGCTGTGCTTCCTGCGCTTTGACCACGAAGGCCTGCGCCACCTAATTCTGCTTTCTTTTCTGCAGTTTGAGACATTGTTTGAACTCCTTTTCTGTCTGACTTTTCCCTCTCTGGGGTGTTTTTAGCCAAACGAATTTCACGTTATTAGATGAGATAAATTCCGATTATCTTTTTCTTAGGCTTCCGTTTATTTTTGCTTTTCCCCCGCTATTTCCCTTCAGAGAATAACTGGTCAAGTTTGTCTTCGTAGTCGTGGTAATTCAGGTGCTGATACAACTCTTTACGTGTTTGCATCGAATCAACCAGTGCTTCCTGATTACCCACTTCTAGCAAATGTTTGTAGACCGTTTCAGCAGCTTTGTTCATGGCACGGAACGCACTTAATGGATAAAGCACCATGTCCACTTTTGCTTTCGCTAGCTCATCGCAGCCATACAGCGGTGTCGCGCCAAATTCTGTAATATTCGCCAGAATAGGAACGTGCTTTCCGGTCGCTTGCTCAAGCGCATTTGAAAACTGAAGGTACTGGTCCAGCTTGTTCATCGCTTCTGGGAAGATCATGTCTGCGCCAGCTTCCACACACGCAATCGCGCGCTCGATTGCGCTGTCCATGCCTTCAACAGCTAACGCGTCAGTACGAGCCATAATCACGAAACTTTCATCATTGCGTGCATCAACCGCGGCTTTTACACGATCAACCATCTCTTGCTGGCTGACTATTGCTTTGTTCGGACGATGACCACAACGTTTCTGTGCGACTTGGTCTTCCATGTGCACCGCTGCCGCGCCCGCTTTTTCCATCGCTTTGATCGTGCGAGCAATGTTAAATGCACCGCCAAAACCCGTGTCGATATCAACCAAAAGAGGCAAATCACATGCGTTAGTGATGCGGTCAACGTCAACCAAAACGTCGTTTAATGTTGTGATACCGAGATCCGGCAATCCGTATGACGCATTTGCGATACCGCCACCAGACAAGTAAATCGCTTGGTGACCCAAGTTTTTTGCCATCATGGCGCAATACGGGTTTATAGTGCCGACAATTTGTAGTGGATTATTTTGTTCAATGGCGAGTCTGAATTTCGCTCCCGGTGTTAAGCTCATGACGAATTCCTTCTAGTCTTTGTCTAAACTTTCTGTATGTATAATTTGAGATTGGATGAGCTTTCGACTTCCTGATATGTGTCTTCTCATCAACATTTCTGCAAGCTCTTCATCGCGATTGCGAATGGCTTCCAAAATGAATTTGTGTTCGGTGAGCGCCTCATTCGGGCGAGATTGCGCACGTGGCGACTGGTAACGATACATCCGTAATAAGTGATAGAGTTCATCACACAGCAGAGATATTAACTTACTGTTTCTGCTCGCTTGGATGATGCGATAGTGAAAATCAAAGTCACCATGTTGATGGAAGTAAGACGCGCCTTCCATTTGGTCTATATGCTTGGAATGTGTCGACAATAGCATTTCCAAGCTTAAGAGCTCTTCTTGCGTAATGTGTCGCGCAGCTAACCTTGCCGCCATGCCTTCCAATGCTTCTCGAACGGCATAAAGTTCTATCAGCTTTTCCGGAGAAAAAGTGGTCACTCTAGCCCCAACATGAGGAATTCGCTCGATGAGCCCTAGCCCCTCTAAGCGCATCAATGCTTCACGCAAAGGCCCACGACTGACTTGATATTTCTTTGCTAGCTCAGGCTCTGATATCTTATGGCCAGGCTTCACATCGCCATTAACAATGACTTCAATCAGTGTTTCGGTCAGCGTTTCGGATTTGGTGTGTTCTTTCTCAGAACCCAGCACTTTATAACGAGCTTTCAACTCAGAGTTCATATTCAGATACTCTTGTTACCGACATCGAAATGTCTACAATTTCTTAACCTGAATATAAAGTAGTCGATCAAAGTGTCGACAATCAAGTAAATTGTCGACAATTTAGACTAAGGTCGTAATTTAAACGGGCCTAAAATGCCCATTAAGTGCCTTTTTTAGCAGAAATAAAGAATGGTGAGTTCATATTGTCGACAACTTATAAACCTTTAAGCTTATGATCTAAAAACTAAAAGCTCAGCTGTCGAACAATAATCGGATAAAAAACTATTCTTCAGGTACAAATTGATCAAAGACTTGTTGCGAAGTCATCTTTTGTGAAGCGGAATTGAGGTCATAATAAGCTGGCTTTTCATCGGTAAAAATCTCTAAAGTGAGTTTGAAATCTGGGTTATCGAACAAACCAGCGGAAAGAATGTACTCACCTGTCGGCAACAAATGGTAGAAAAGGTTTGTGCCACACTCACCGCAAAACCCCCTCACTCCCCAGTCTGACGACTGATAACGTTTAGGTTCGCCACCTTTAAACGTCACGTTAGGCCCACAATGCACCGCATGAAGTGCGCCACTCGACCATTTTCGACACATAGAGCAATGGCACAGGCTAACCTCATTTTTAACCTCAGCGATGACTTCAATTGCGCCGCACAAACACGTCCCTTTCATTCTCTTTTCCTCGTTCATTTTCCGTCATTTTATTATGGCCTACCAAAGCGTAAAGCCGCGTGACCTAACACCAACTTCTCGCCGTGAACTTTATGAACAAAATAACCGAAATGCTCAATATTCTCTTTATATCTCTTTTACAGACAGATATTTAACACTTAATTAACCTTTACACCAAGTTCAGCTTTAACGCTTACAAGGCATAACAACTGAGCAAAAACAATAAGGCTCAACTAAATAGAGTCGCTAACATAAGGAACGTGAACATGTTAAAGGTACTCAAACCAACGCTCGCCGCTTCAATCATCGCAGCTTCATTTTCATTCAACGCTCTTGCTGCAGATATTGAAAAAATGCACTTTCTTATCCCTGGAGGTGCCGGTGGCGGTTGGGACATGACCGCCCGAGGTACTGGTGATGTATTAATAAAGTCAGACATCGTCGAAACCGTATCATTTCAAAACCTATCTGGTGGCGGCGGTGGCAAGGCAATCGCACATTTGATTGAAACGGCTGATCGTCAAGAAGATACACTCATGGTGAACTCAACACCGATCGTCGTTCGTTCGCTCAGTGGGATCTTCCCACAATCTTTCCGCGACTTGACTCCTGTTGCCGCAACGGTTGCCGATTATGGCGCCATTGTTACATCAGCCGATTCTCCTTACAGCTCTTGGGAAGATGTCGTTAAAGCTTTTAAAGAAAACCCACGTAAGGTGAAGGTTGCTGGTGGCTCTGCTCGTGGTTCTATGGATCATTTGGTTATAGCAGCAGCTTTCAAAGGTGAAGGTTTTGATGCGCGCAAAGTTCGTTACATTGCCTATGATGCAGGTGGAAAAGCCATGGCTGCCCTACTTTCAGGCGAAACACAACTGCTCTCTACAGGGCTAGGTGAAGTACTCGAAATGTCTAAGTCTGGGCAAGTGAAAGTGTTAGCGATTACAGCACCAAAACGTTTAGAAGCTGCGCCTAACATTCCAACTCTCACCGAATATGGTAATGAAACTGTCTTTGCTAACTGGCGTGGATTCTTTGCAGCACCAGGCACAAGCCAAGAAAAGCTAGATGAATGGAATGCCGCATTTACTAAAATGTATAACACCGACGAATGGCAAGTCGTTCGAGACCGCAATGGTTGGATCGACAACTATAAAGCGGATAAAGCATTCTTCGCGTTTCTTGAAGATCAAGAGCAACAGATGGGTGACTTAATGCGCGAGTTAGGCTTCCTGAAGTAACAGTCGAATTGGGGTCCCTCAGATACCAACCTCAATGAATAACGTAGGTTGGTATTTCCCCATTGTATTTGCACTCTAAGTTTCACCGCATATGGACATTGTCGACAATCGGCATGCACACTCCTTTGTTTATATACCCAAAGCGGCTCGACTAGCAGCGAAATGCTTAATTGTTAATGGTTTAGTTTATTCATTGACGTCCATATGCGGTCTTTTTTACTTTTGTTAGGAGTTGAATATGCCTCGTTCAACCAACTTTTTCACCAAAGAGTACTTGCTCTGTCGTGACCGCGTCGGCGCAATGATCTTTCTACTCTTCTGTCTTTGCTACGGTTATCAAACCTCGCAGATTCCATTGTTTCCAGGTGATGAGTATGAACCATTCACCGCACGCACTCTGCCAACCATCCTGACTTACGTTGGTGTCGGCCTTTCTTTGCTATTGCTGGTGACAGGACAACCAGATAAACAAAGTGGCGCAGTGCTGACCTTCAATTGGAAGTTACTGATTGCCTTTTTAATTTTAATGGCGCTCTACGGCGTGGGCCTGACTTATCTAGGTTTTGTGATAGCTACTGGCTTGTTTTTATTGGCTGGCTTTTATCTGCTCGGGGAAAGACGTAAACCCGTTCTGTTTGGCGCGTCGTTTCCATTCGTGATCGCGTTCTACTTATTACTCACTCAAGGTTTGGACATCTATCTCGAACCGGGTTTGATTTTCACCATCTGGTAGTCAAAGAAAGGACTGAATTATGTTAGATGGAATTCTACAAGGTTTATCCACCGCAGTAATGCCAATGAACATTATGATGGTGATCGTTGGTTGCTTCGTCGGTACATTTATCGGCATGTTACCTGGACTTGGGCCGATCTCAGCCATTGCTTTGATGATCCCAATTACTTATGGCCTAGAGCCCTCCTCTGGCCTTATTTTAATGGCGGGTGTTTATTACGGTGCGGTATTTGGTGGCTCTACATCGTCGATTTTAATTAACGCGCCGGGTTGTTCTTCAACCGTGGTCACAGCATTCGACGGCTACCCAATGGCTCAAAAAGGCCAGGCAGGTAAAGCATTAGCTTTGGCAGCTTATTCGTCTTTCACTGGCGGTACGCTATCTGCCATTATGTTGCTTGTTGCCGCACCAGCATTGGCTAGCGTCTCTCTTAGCTTCCAATCGTCGGACTATTTTGCGTTGATGCTACTTGGGTTATCAGCAGTCGCGGCTTTTGCGGGGAAAGGTCAGGTAATCAAAGCGTGGATGATGACCATTCTTGGTTTGATGCTATCTACAGTTGGAATCGATAAAGGCGTAGGCGTTGAACGCTTTACCTTCGGTTTAACGGATTTAATGGATGGCTTTAGCTTCTTGTTGCTTGCAATGGCGACATTCGCACTGGGTGAGACACTGATGGGCATCCTTAAACCATCAAAAGACACCAGCGATGAAGAACAAGAAAAGCTGAGCAACATTGGCTCAATGAAAGTGACCAAGGAAGAAATCAAAGATGTTGCGCCTGTTTCAATTCGCTCTTCAATATTAGGTTTCTTCACTGGCGTTCTTCCTGGCGCAGGGGCAACCATTGCTGCTTTTTTAAGCTACGGTATGGAGCGCAACCTCGCACCTAAAGAGAAAAAGGATGAGTTCGGTAAAGGCAGTATCCGTGGTTTGGTTGCGCCAGAGTCTGCGAACAATGCAGCATCTAGTGGTTCATTTGTACCGCTATTAACGCTTGGTATTCCGGGCTCTGGTACAACAGCAATAATGCTCGGTGCGCTGATCGCTTATGGTATTCAACCTGGCCCTCGCCTATTTGTTGAACACCCAGATGTGTTCTGGTCAGTGATCATTTCCATGTACTTCGGCAACATCGTACTTGTGATCCTGAACTTACCATTGATTCCGTACATTTCAAAGCTTTTGGCGGTTCCAAGAACGGTGCTTCTACCGATGATTTTATTCTTCTCAATCACCGGGGTTTATTTGGTCTCTTTTAACACTATGGATGTGTTCGTGATGCTGATTGTGGCTATGGCTGCCATTGCACTTCGGCTCGCTAACTTCCCGCTCGCACCTTTATTGCTGGGCTTCATCCTTGGAGGATTAATGGAAGAGAACTTACGCCGCGCATTAATGATTTCAGATGGAGAACTGAGTTTCCTATGGGAGCGTCCTATTACCCTTACCTTTACTGTTTTAGCTGTATTGGTATTGGCAAGTCCACTAATCGTAAAGCTGATTCAAAAGTTTAAAGCACAGCCAGTCAGCGTTGAGCAGTAATCGCTGTCTCTTTCAACCTAGATAAAGCCATCCATCGTGATGGCTTTATCTTCCGCCCTCCAAATCGTTCGCTTATTGTGCAGATGGTATTGACAAATCACTGTCGTTATATGAAGGTGATTGTATGAACACACACTTAGCGCAACTTAACCAACGAATTATCATCATTCCATAGGAATGGTGGGATTTTTTGATGCGCTCAGTATTTATCGAACCCACCCATAGCGGTGGGTTTTCTGTCTCTACCGTATGGGAAAAGCTCTCTTGGAGGCGGTCACAATGCAAAAAATAGCAGTTTTTGGTAAACCCGGCAGTGGAAAATCGACGGTAAGTAAAGCAATCGCGTCTGCTACCGGTCTTCCTCTTCATCAATTAGATTCAATAGTCTATAAACCAAACGGTGATCCCGTTGAGCGTAGCGTTTTTGATGAAGCTCATAGCAATATACTAAGCTCAGATCGTTGGATTATAGATGGCCTTGGACCGATCAGCTCTTTCAACGCTCGTTTAGATGCAGCCGATACTCTCATTTATATTGATCTACCATACTCAGTAAGCTATTGGTTTGTGACGAAACGTCTCCTTAAAGGACTATTCATTAAACCTGAAGGATGGCCTGATGGTAGTTCGGTACTGAAAGGAACGTTACAAAGCTACAAAGTTCTTCAGCAATGCCCTGCATTCTGGAATGATGACTTTATGTCTCGCCTCGAGGGGTACTCTCAAACTAAAGCCGTTCATGTCATCAAAAACGTTACAGAACTGAACAATTTTGTTTTAGAGCGGGTAAAGTAAACCTCATATCAGAACGTTAGAGCATGTGGGTTAGATCATCTGAAGCTCTAACAATGAAAAAGAACATAACAAGGATTGCTTATGCTTTTAGAACTAGCACTTTTATTCGTTGCTGGCGTAATTGGTGGGATCATTAACTCCATAGCGGGAGGCGGAAGCTTTATTACTTTTCCGGCTCTATTGGCAGTAGGTGTTCCTCCTATTATGGCTAACGCAACAAACACGTATGCTTCATGTGCGGGTTACATTAGCGGAGCCGTCGGGTTCAGAGAAGAGATCATGAAGAACAAGCATGAACTGCTGTTCACAGTCTCATTCAGTTTAGTCGGCGGCGCTGTCGGAGCATATCTGTTGCTCAACACGCCAGAATCGCTATTTATGGAAGCTATCCCTTGGTTACTCTTATTTGCCACCGTGCTTTTTCTCACCGGTTCTCGTTTAACAATGCTAATCAAAACTGTCGCGAAAGAGCACAAACATGCTGGCATACTCGGAGCAATCGCGTTGGGTTTATTACTTGTTGGTGTCTCTGCTTACGGTGGTTTTTTCAACGCAGGTTTAGGGGTTATTGTTCTGAGCTATCTGGTAGTAGCGGGCCACCAAGACATTAATTTAATGAACGGTTTGAAATTGCTCGTATCTACGTGTGTTTCACTCATTGCTATCGTGATTTTTGTTGCCAATGGCTCCATTGACTGGCACACAGGTAGTGTTGTTTTGGTCGGTACGTTGGTAGGTGGGTATCTTGCAGCTCGTGTCTCTCGTCAACTGAATCCCAATCATGTTAAAGGGTTTGTTGCTCTTTCTTCTATTCTCATCACTATCTACTTTTTCATTGATGTTTATGTTTAAGCAAAACTTGTACAAGTGGATAACAATCCTACAAAAACACCAGCGCGAAAGATTAATGCAGATAGCTTAACGATTTTTTGTGTCACTCCAGCGAGGTTAGGAATCTAATAGCACTACACTGAGCGGCTAATGAAACCATTTTGATCACAAAGTGCTCGGATGGAAGATCCTGTATCACGCTCCTTCGTCGCTGTACAGGATGACGAGAGATAGAAATATGCCACTCGCAGTTAAACGAGTGGCATTGATCGAGAAAGATGGCGTTTTACATCAATAATAAGCGAAAGCAACGCTTACTTAATCAGCCCTACTTCTTTGTAGTATTTGAGCGCACCTGGGTGAAGAGGCGCAGATAAACCGTCTTTTACCATTTCCTCTTTCTTCAAGTTTGCAAACGCTGGGTGGAGACGGCGGAAATCATCGAAGTTTTCAAATACCGCTTTAACCACGTTATAAACCACATCTTCTGGTACCGCAGTAGAAGAAACAAACGTCGCGCCCACACCAAAGGTTTGAACATCACTATCTGTGCCACGATACATACCACCCGGGACATTTGCGACACGATAGAAGCTGTTGTCTGCAACCAGTTTTTCTACATTAGGTCCAGCTACCGTTACGATATTACTATCACACGACGTAGTGGCTTCTTTAATCGCTCCACTTGGGTGGCCAACGGTATAAATCATCGCATCAATTTTGTTATCACAAAGTGCTTTTGATTGCTCTGCTGCTTTTAACTCAGAGACAAGCTTAAAGTCGTCGTTACTCCAACCATACTGGTTCATTAGCACTTCCATAGTACCTCGCTGACCAGAACCAGGATTACCAATGTTGACGCGCTTACCTTTCAAGTCATCAAAAGTTTTGATGTTCGCGTCTTTACGTGCAACGACAGTAAACGGTTCTGGATGAACGGAGAATACGGCGCGTAGCTCTTTAAAAGGCCCGCTTTCTTCAAACTTACTGGTTCCTTTGTAAGCATGATACTGCCAGTCTGATTGTGCGATACCAAGGTCCAATTCACCAGCACGAATAGTGTTGATGTTATAAATCGACCCCCCAGTACTTTCTACCGAACAACGGATACCGTGCTCTTCTCGCGATTTGTTAACCAAGCGACAAATAGCGCCACCAGTCGGATAATAAACCCCTGTTACGCCACCGGTACCAATCGTGACAAACGTTTCCTCCGCAGACGCAGAAAAGCCTGTTGTGAGAGCAGCCAAAGAAGCCGCAAGTGCGATTTGCTTAAACTTAAACATTGAACATCCCTTTTACCTGTGTTGATGACCGTTTAAGTATAGCAACCGTTAACAATTTGATAACGTTTGAGTTCTCATCCTTGGAGGTTGATTTATAGATATATACTTTTTTATCAACTTAACCTGCTGATAAATAGCGTTTATACTTTTATCCCATAAAAAAAGCGTTGTATAAACAACGCTTTGTAGTTAGTGAAACGGATGGTTACACCGTTGGGACTGATGCTCGCCACGCTTGGTTCTGGCTATCTGAGATAGATCGGAACAAGTCACGTAGTTCTTTCAATAAGCCTTCTTGGAAACCAATGTTTTCATCGGCTTTCTGTTTGGCTGCTTGTGCGCGAGTCGCTTGTACTTCATCATCTTTGCTGCGCGCTTGCGCTTTGGTTTGCTCTACATTCGATGCTGAGTTTGCCATCTGGCCCAAAGCTTGAAGAATCGCGTTCTTCGCTTGGTTTGAGCTCATCAACTTATCGAACTTACGGCCACCACTTGTCAGCTGCGCTGTCGTGTCTGCGATATTGTCTTTCGCTAGTGAGTGCGCACGCTTAACCTGATCTTGCTGCGTTTTAGACAAGCTATTGTTATTTAATAACTCTTCTGCTTGATCGAAGCCAGCTTTTTGCGTTTTAAGTACATTATTGCTCGCCATTTCATTCTTGATTTCTTTCCCTGCTTTGAAAGAACCAAGGGCACCAATAATTGCGGTAGCACCCGCTAGTACACCCGAAACGACTGCCATCGCGATCATCGCGCTTGCCGAGTTGTTTAGTTCTGCCGCTTGGCTTTCTAAACTCGCGACGTTTGCTTCAACAGCAATTTCACGTTGTAGCACTTGTTGCTCACGGCTCAGCTTTGATACTTGATACAACAATGTTAATAGCGTCAACGATTGTGATACCGCATCTGATGGTGACTTGATCACCTCCTCACCGTTAAGCGCTTTCATCGTTGTGCTCATTAATGAGCTCACCGTCGGTGCAAGAGCGCTCATTAGGTTTGCAACAACTTGAGCTTGGTTACTCACTGTAGGAGCTTTAGGTGTCTCTAACTGGTAGCGTGCTGCACCAGAAACACCTGACTCACTTTGGCTTTTAACGGCGCCCGCTTCAAGCTTTGTTTCCGGTGCTTTTTCTGCTTTGTTGGTTTTAATGGTATCGCCTAAACCGTATAGTTCACCACGACCCGTTCCGCCTACTTTATCTAGCATAATAAACTCCTTATACCGTTGCAGGACGGCTTAACACCGTTTGCATAGTTTCACTTTTCGCTTGAATCATTTGCATGATGAGGCTCATCAGCTCTTGGAAGTCTTCCATCAACTTACCAATCTCTTCTTTGAGCTTATCAATGACAGCCTGGCTTAACGTCATTTTGGCTCGAAGGTCTGTGATATCAGCCTGAATCTCTGTCACGTGAGCATTGTTAGCAGCGTGGACACTGTCCGTTGCGCCTTTACCCACGTTGACGGCGAGATCAACGGTTTCTGCGCCATAACGAATCGCTTTCGCTGTTGTTGTCGCAGCTTTTGTGCCCATATCTGCCACTTTCGCCATGTTTGCAGCGGCTTTCGTAGCGATTTCCGTGACCTTTTGAGCTACCTTACCAGCACCTTTCGCTGCAAGTTTCGCGATACCGCCAGCTGCTGCACCACCAAACGTCACAACAGCTCCGATAACCGCGACGGCGATTTCTAATGCCATTACGACTTTGTTTAACACATCGACATTTACGCCCGCTTCTTTTAGCGCATCTTGAACGGCTGGCTCTTGCAGCGCCATGCTCACTGCTCCCATAACGCCACCAGCGATCATAAGTGCACCGGCTGCTGCACCAACACCCGTTGCCACCATTACGGCACCAACAACAATAGAAACCACCGCACTGATCCAACCAAAGATCTTCGCTGCTAAGCCTGATTTTTGGGCTTCTTTTGCAGCGGCTTCCGATTCTTTGATTTTGTCTTGGTTTTCCACCATCTCTTTTTCGTGCTTAGCTTTTGCGACCTTCACTTCCTGAATTTTCAGCTCGTTTTGAGCACTTTTCAGTTTATCCGTGATAGCAGCAAGCTCTACTTCAAAATCATCAGCAGATCCTGCGATGATTTTGACGGCAATCGAACCTGTTTGGTCTGCAACTGCATGGAGAGATTTTGCAATGGTATCGACGATCTTTTGCAGCTGTGCCATGGCTTTTAGCGTCAAATCATTCACTTTGTCACTAACAGCTGCGTTAGGTGCATCTAACTGAACTTTTACTTTTCCGGTGTTCAGTACATCTGCATCTTTACTCTTCACGTTTTCTACCGTCACAGAAGGCGTCGCTGTAGACGCCGTTTTCTGCACGTTATCTAACGTGGCTTGGCCAGATTCAGGGCTATAAACCTGTGTCTGGATGCGGTCAAGTGCAATAGAACTCATAGTCTAATTACTCCTTTTTATTTCTCACCGCTTCTAACATGATGCCTGCACGCTCATGCAAATCTGCATATTGTGATTTTCCGGCAGACATCTCCTTCGCGCTGTAAAACCCACTCTCTGCTTCTGTCAGTTGTTCCAGTTTCAGGTGACATTCAGCAGAGTGAAAAGGTGGGCGTGGATCATTTACGTCCACTAGCGCTGCGTAGCTGTAGGCGTCTATTGCCTGCAGATACTCACCCAACTCCTGACGAGCCGCGCCAAGGCCAATGAAAAATCGCGCCTGATAATGATCAAGCATGCTGAGTAATTGAAATACTTTCGCTGCTTGCTCAATCTTTCCCGATTGGAAAAAGTTGTAACCTACGGCATAAATGTGTTCGATGGTGTCCTGAGACACATCGTGCAACATTTTTAGCGTGCCTCCCTCTTCCAGAAAAGACAGCAGCTCTTCTGCTTGCATTTGGGATGGATCGGTCGCGTTTGTTTTAGTCATGGTTGGTTATCCTTAAATGGCTCGTAGGATTTCTTGTAAAATACTGTGGTACTTCTGAACAAACTTGTTCATCGCTTCAACGGTCGAGTTGTATTGAGAACTGGTGTCGTTCAGCTCAGTGGTTTTGATTTGCACTTCATCGTTAAGCAACTTGGATTTAGCACTGACAGAACTAGAAAAATTAGACAGTTTTTTCGACTTCTCTTCGTCTTGGTACGACGCACCATCACCGATAGTAATACCTTGTGTTTGAAGGAAGTCTCGATGGTTTGTTATCTTATTATCCGTCAAATACTTGTACTCAGGTGAAGCTTCAAAATCCGTTTGATTACTGTAGTTAAAGTCACTCGCTTTGAAGTTACTTTCTGGATATCCCGGCTTATAAACCCCATCAACACTTTGCGTAGAGTGAATTTTTGATTGCACAACACCAAAAACTTTAAGCTGTATTGTGAGATCCTCTAATGCCTCTTTCTGGTCATTACGTTTCTCTAAACGGTTAACACGACGCTCATTTAGTGCAAGCAGCACTTGCTCATCAAAACGGTCTCCAATGCTGGACTCAACAACGGCCAACAAATCACGAGCCGTTAGAGAGTGCTCTGCTCTCACCTCGCGATCCGCTTTCTCTTTATCGGTGATATTGAGTAGACGCTCTTTCAATGCTCCTAAGTTCTTGCGCAATGCCTCGTATCGCTCAGTAAATGAAGCCCCGGTAGATTCACCTTTTACTATTTTTTCAAACTGTAATCGGATATCTCGTTCGGTGTTTTCTTTGATCAAATTAACTTGAGCTGCCGTTATTTGTGTTTTTTGGACATCGGCTATCGCGCTGTCCTGGTAAAAGTCGTCGATTTCTATATTTGTTAAACTCACCGCGAAGTTGGCGAACAGACTAGAAAGGGTCAAAGGCTCAGTTCCACCAATGACAGTGTTAAGTGCTGCTTTTAGATTGTTCGTTCCACTCGCCTCACCATAAGCTGCGCTATATTGGCCTTTCACTTGAGCGGCCATTTCATCTAACGCTTCTTTAAGCTGCTGTTTAGAAATACCAGGAGTCCAGGTAATTCTGCTAGCTAGCGCACTTGCGTCATCGGTGCTTAAAGTAATACCGATGCCTTGAAAACTACTTTTTAATTGAGCTGAGACTTGAAGAGCGAAACTCTCTTTAGTCAACAGGAAATCCGAGCTCTTCAGTTGCGCGAGATTAACGGAACCTAAGCTACTAAAGGCATTGCGAAGAAAAGAAATAGAAGCATCTCTCACTTCACGGGAGCTCATTTGATTAGCAAGCTCTGCAACAAAAAGAGAAATTTCTTTGGTGGCATTAGCCAGACCTGTCTCGGAGAAGTTGGCGATCTGCTCCGCTTGGTTACTCTGAGTCCCCAAATTGAATTGACTAACAAACTCAGTAGATAACGAGCTATCTACATTGTCCGTCAGTAACTGACTAAACCAAGCATGAAACTGATTTGATAGCGTTTGGTTTGTTTGAGCATTAAACTCGGCTGCGGTTAATTCGCCATCTGAGTTAGCACTTTGTAGCGACTTTAGCCAAACAGATGCGGTGTCGGTCAATGATATACCAGCAAACGCGTTATTTTTCGCTTTTAGGTTTTCAAGCGTATCAACATAAAGCGCGATGCTCTGTGATTCCGTTTGTCCCGAGATAGTTGGCAATGAAGAGATTATCGAGGCAAGTTGCTGAGTCTCTGCTTCACCCAGTACAGGGGTAAATACCTCTATCAAGTTTTGTTGGAAAGTGGGTAATGGTGCACTACTCGCAGCTGTGTCTGTTGCTCCTGTCGTAGAGCCAGTCGTTTTCATATTCGTCATTTCCAAACCTCTAAATCATCATGCCGCGCATCACTGTGGGACGCTTTCTGCGTTTACCTGACGTACCTTGTAGCTGAGTTTGTTGTTGCCGGCGGCGCTGGACTTCGTCTATTAGCTCTTGCTCTGCACGTTTCATGGTATCTACTGGCGCTTTTATGCCGCCAAGTAATACATCCCCCGCAACAGGACCAACACCTAAGCCTTCCAATAGCTCGTTAAAAATATCGGTTCTGTCTTCAGCTTTTCTAATGGCAAGCTCAGCGTTCTCAATCGCATCGGTAAACGGTTGCTTCATCTTGATTCCTATCTTAAAGCGGGTCATCTCATCGGTGCTGTCAGTAACAGTCGTGAGTTTTTACTTTTTCAACTTTTTCAAAGGTCTATAATCTGCTAGGCGTAAACAGTACCAGTCTTCTAGCTCATCATGGCTTGCACCGCATGCTTTTAGATAGAACTGTGCCAATCGCTGGCTGCTCATGTTGCTACCACGTAACACATCGACGTTGCCGCGAATGACCCAATCGGAGGGATAAAGTTGAATGGCATGTTCAGCCAAGAGAAATAAGCCGGCAAAGGGGTTACTCAACCCCAATTTTGGACGAACGCGTTTCAGAAGAACGATGATGATTTCACCGTCCTCCACCCGAAAAACGAGCTCTAAGCCTTCAACTTCAATTCGATAACCAAGTTGAATTTCACTTTGTTGCCAAAAGTATGGCGTCACTTCGATCCCCGCTTGCGCCAGCGAGAGTATTAGTTTTGTTTTCATTACATCCCCACCCTTCCAAGTGGCTGAATATTGATTTGCTGGGTTAGTTCTTGAAATGACAAAACGGGCAGATCGTAGTATTCCGATTCAATAAGCTTTCGCACATATCGGCGTACATCCATAGACACAACTAGCACAGGTTTATTCGGCATGCGGCTTAAGTCACCAATGGTCTGTTTCACATCACTGACAAATTGTTGCGTTACTGACGGGTCTAACGCCAAGTAACTCCCTGCTGAGGTTTGACGAATACCGCTGCGTATTGTGTCTTCGAGACTTTGATCCAATAAGTAAGCGGGCAACATGTTTTGTCCGCTCGCGTATTTGTAGCAAATGTAACGTTTTAAGCTGGAACGAATGTACTCCGTCAGCTGTACAACATCTTTCTCTTTTTGGCCCCACTCAACCATCGCTTCCAAGATCACGCGAAGGTTTCGGATAGAAATGTCTTCAGAAACCAAGCGTTGCAAGATTTCCGTCATTTTTTGCAACGGAACAATACGCTGGGCCTCTTTGACTAGCTCCGAATAACTGCCTTCCATCTGCTCCAACAGATAACGCGTCTCCTGAATACCAATAAAGTCTTGCGCGTACTCCTTAAGAACATGAGACAAGTGGTACGTTAAAATTCTGTCGGGTGTGAGAAAACCGACATGACTGGCTACGAGTTTTTGCTCATAACTCTGTGCCACCCAAATGCTAGAAATACCGGGTAGAAAATCTTCATCTTGCTCATAAGGCACGCCTAATAAATCGATCTGTTCATTCCCTTCTGTCACCAAGAGTTGATCTTTAACAATTCGTCCTCGTGCAACCGGGACTTCTTGTAACTGAATTAAGTACTCGCCATTTTGCATCCCCTCGTTAAAGCGCAGGTGGATGCCTGGGAAAGGCACGCCTAGGTCGAGATATAGTGCGCGCCTCACCCTTGCTAGCTCTTCATTTAATGCGACCGCTTCCAAGCTTTCCTGAAGGCTCGCGTCAAGATCAATCAACAGCGGGACCGTCATGGCGAACTCTTCTTGCTCACCTAACTTACCTTTGCTGTTTCTAGAAGGCGTGGGTTTGCTTGGCTTCGCTGCTGGCGAACCGGCCCCTTGCGAAACAAAGCTTGATAAGTCGGTGCTATCTGATTCCGCTTGTTTTTTCTGTTGATAGAAAAGGAAGAAACCACCACCACCAACCACGGCGGCCAAGACCAGAAAAGTGATTTTTGGGAATCCAGGGATGAGTGCGAACAGCACCAAAAGCACACCACCAATAAGAAGCGCACGTGGCTGAGCAATCACCTGCCCACCAATGTCCGACCCAAGATCAGAAGAGTCTTCATGGGAAACACGCGTCACGATAATACCGGCGGTAATCGCGATAAAGAGTGCCGGGATCTGCGATACCAAACCATCGCCAACGGTCAAAATCGCAAACAATTCAAGTGCTTCAGAAGCACTCATGCCTTTTTGCGTTACCCCGATCGTGACGCCACCTAAGATGTTGACCACAATGATGACCAGACCCGCAATGGAGTCGCCTTTAACGAACTTCATCGCGCCATCCATCGAGCCATACATTTGGCTTTCTTTTTCAATCAGTGATCGTCGGTGCCTAGCTTCGTGTACGTCAATTACTCCGGCACGCATGTCACCGTCAATACTCATCTGCTTACCAGGCATCGCATCGAGTGAGAAGCGCGCACTAACTTCTGCTACCCTTTCTGAGCCTTTGGTGATCACCATAAACTGAACAATGGTAATGATCAGGAACACAACGATACCGACCACTAAGTTACCGCCCACAACGAAGTTACCGAATGTATAAACGATTTGACCAGCATCGCCTTGTAGCAAGATCAAGCGGGTTGTCGTGATAGATAAAGACAGACGAAACAATGTCGTGATCAATAGCACCGCAGGAAATGCAGAGAACTCAAGTGGCGTGGTGATGTAAATCGCTAACATAAGCAGCACCACCGCAATGCTCATGTTGGTGCCAATCAGCACATCCACCAGTGCGGTAGGAAGTGGCAATATCATCATAAAGACGATCGCGAGTAACATCACCGCAAGCATGATGTCTTTGCGTTGCCCTACTTTGTTTAGAATATCGATCAACTTATTCATGTGATTCACTATTTAAAGATTGCAGATAGCGTCGGTGCGCTTGGCGTGCCCCATCGACGTCATTTTGTTTCCAACGCGCTTGGCTTAAACAAAACCAGAGTCCTGCCGAGTCAGGATGAAGGTCGGATTTTAATAAGTGCTCGCACACCTCAATCGCCCGGGTATATCGACCACTTTGTAAACATGCCACAGCAAGTGTTTGCATCGCCTCTTTGTGCTGCGGTTCTATTTCTAGAACCGCATCGAGAATAGAAATGGCATGCTCTGGCTTTTGGTATTGAACTTGTAGCGCAGCGTGAACAAGTAAGAGTTCAATGTCTTTGGATCTCAACATGTTGGTTAGACCTGAATAAGAAGATTGAGCGCCATAGTGAGGTAACGCTGATCAAGTTGTGTACTTTGTAGCGTTTCGGATGCTTTGATAAAAGAAACGGAGCCTGAATCCTGTGCAAGAACTTGCAGCTGAGCTAACGTTTCATCAAATTGTTGACGGTATTTTTCTGGACGCAACAACTCTGAGTGCAGCAGCTTGGGCTTAGTTAACGCGATGAGATATTGGTCTGAAGGCCTGAGATCATAGAGCTTCTCTAAATGTGTAGCGACCGCCTGACCATCAGGAAGCAATTGAAATCGCTCTGGGAAATCGGCCTTAACTTCACTATGAGTAACATGCGTAAAGGCTTCGATGCCTACGTTTAAAGTGCTGACTCGAGTCATGAGCCTGCCACATCGTTATGTAGACGAGCCAAAAGCGTAAACGCTTGCTCTAAGGTCGGAAGTGTTACTTCCTCTCCTTTTAGCCTTGCTGAAAAAACCAGAGTTTGCTCATCTAACAAGCCGGTTTTAATTTCGAAAGGCCAGCCTTGATCGGCATGACACAAACACAGTGCACTTTGAATAATGTCACTGGTTTGATGCCAAGATAACGCTCGAGACAACATCAAGAATAACTGCTCACCCTGTCGCTCAATATGCAGCGTACCACTTTGCTCAAAATCCAGCTGCACCCGTCCAGCTGATGAGAAATCGACGGCATCGAGCCCCATTCCTCGGCAAAATTCATCGACGGATGCATCAATCCAACTCATCTTCCCACGCTTCCTCTTCTTCTATATCAATGGCTTCGTCTAGCGCCTTTTGTACCGCTTGGATTAAATTCTGTCGTTGTTCTTCATCGGCGAATACGTCAATTGGGATTGCGCGAACTAACTTATGGAACTCTCGAAAAAAATCGATTTTTTGTTCTACCGCCGTCAATTCCATTGCGTTGGCGACTTTCCATATCTCATCACTGCTTACCCATCGCTGCTCTACCAACGCAATCACATCAGCCATCAAATTAGAAACTTGATAAGCCATAATTCGTCCTTTCCGGTTTAAACATTTGGAACAGCTGACTCACACGATCTTGCAACGTATTTAGAGTTTTGAGTTTTTGCATATCGGACATCAACCACTGCAACTTAACCGAATCGATACTGCTACCTTGAACACTAAGGTCTGCACTCATGCCTTGCAGCATAAAGTCAACAGCGGTCGATACCTCCTGCTCACCAAAGCGCGCCACTACATCTTGATAAGCCGCGCCGAGCCCTTGATAACTATGAACGGTATCGCGGTAGAAGCCGCGCAGCTGATGCAAAGAGCTAAACTCTTGCTCTTGGCTGTATTCATCAGCAAAATTTGAGACGCGGATTTCCGTATCGATTTGAGACCATGTATCTGGGTTTTGCTCGATTCTTAGAAGTGCTTGGTCAATCAGTGCTAGTAGGTGTTTACTTTCTGGACTCGCACTCAAAAACTTTTTAACGGCTTTTAGCGCGAGGTATTGATGGCTTTTCTCCTCGGAAAACCCATTCAAGTAGGCTTGTAATTGCGCGATGGTCGAGATATTTCCTCCCGCCATTTTTGTAGCCAAATCTTTGATCTTTTGATTCTTTTCAAGATCAGGGACTTTTCTTAAATAGTCCGAAACGAGTTCATGTGCTTCATTAACTCGAACACCACTGTCTTTCACTTTGCGCTTGGTCAGATCTTTCTCTGCTTTTTCGGAACCGAGTGAAGTGAGTTCTTCCATCGCATCAAAAAGTGATTGTGTGGCATTGTGAACACGGACGGTTTCACCGCGATAATTGCCTTTTTGTGAAACGTCGGGGCGAGACGATTCCAACCCGTTTTGGATAGACGCATCAAACTTTGGATTTGTTGCGATATGATTGTTGATAATACTCATTCACTTGCACTCCTTCCGCACAATACAGGCGAATTATAGGAAGTGCGCTTTGTTGAAGCTGTCAAAATCAGACGTGTTTTTTTAGTGCGCTTTCAGTTTTCTAAAAACTCCCGACTGATATTCACTATAAATTGATTCTTATACTTTCTATTCTCTCAGCATCAATCATTGCGCATATTTTTACCTTGAACGATTTCTCATACATCACTGATATCCAACAATCTGCGATTAAACACACGCGTTTGATCCAAATTCGCGGGCGCGTTACGCAAGTCACCGGCACCATTATCAAAGCTGTCGTCCCTGGCGTTCGTGTAGGTGAACTGTGTGAGTTGCGTAATCCCGATCAAACTCTGTCTTTGTTAGCGGAAGTGGTTGGCTTCCAGCAGCATCACGCTTTGCTCACTCCGTTAGGAAATATGTTTGGGATTTCCTCAAATACAGAAGTAAGCCCAATGGGTAAAATGCACGAAGTGGGTGTTGGCGACCACCTGTTAGGTACAACGCTTGACGGGCTTGGACGTCCTTTCGATGGTACGCAAAGTCAAGAACCAAGCGCTTGGTATCCTGTTTATCGCGATGCACCACCACCAATGCAACGTAAACTGATTGAAAAGCCAATCTCTCTTGGCGTTCGATCCATTGATGGGCTACTGACCTGTGGTGAAGGTCAGCGCATGGGTATTTTTGCAGCGGCTGGCGGGGGTAAAAGTACCCTACTGGCAAAACTGATTCGCTCCGCAGAAGTTGACGTGACCGTTCTCGCTTTGATTGGTGAACGTGGACGCGAAGTGCGCGAGTTTATTGAGCATGACCTAGGCGAAGAAGGAATGGCCAAATCGGTTTTAGTGGTCGCTACCTCTGATCGCCCAGCAATGGAGCGCGCCAAAGCCGCCTTTGTTGCCACTTCTATCGCAGAATATTTTCGTGACCAAGGTAAACGCGTGCTACTGCTGATGGATTCGGTGACGCGTTTCGCCCGCGCACAGAGGGAGATTGGACTAGCCGCAGGCGAGCCACCAACACGACGTGGCTATCCGCCTTCCGTTTTTGCCGCTTTGCCAAAGCTGATGGAACGAGCTGGACAATCAGACAAAGGATCAATTACAGCACTGTACACCGTGTTGGTGGAAGGTGACGACATGACAGAGCCTGTCGCGGATGAAACTCGCTCCATTTTAGATGGGCACATCATTCTCTCGCGTAAACTTGCCGCAATGAACCATTACCCTGCGATTGATGTACTTCGGTCAGCAAGCCGAGTGATGAATCAAATCGTTGAATCCGATCATCAGGCGTCTGCTGCTCATATTCGCGAAATGTTAGCTAAGTATGAAGAAGTTGAACTGCTAATAAAAATTGGCGAATACCAACATGGCGCAGATAGCCGAGCGGATTTGGCCATTGCACAAAGTGATGATATACGCGCCTTTTTACGCCAAGGCACTCATGAACCAAGCGATCTTGATGGCACTATCGCTCAACTTAAAGGGATGGCGAAACAATGATAGAACGCTTATTAGAAATCAAAAAAATTCGCGCTGACCGTGCGGATAAAGCCGTCAAGCGTCAAGAATACCGAGTGTCAAACGCCGCAGCACAGGTTCAAAAGGCCGAACGTTCTGTCGCGGACTATCACGTTTGGCGCCAGGAAGAAGAAGAGCGACGTTTTGCTAAAGCAAAACAACAAACGCTCGTTCTCAAAGAGCTAGAAACATTAAGACAAGAAATCGCGTTGTTAAGAGAGAGAGAAGCCGAACTTAAACAACGTGTGGCCGAGTCAAAAAAAGCGCTTGAAATCGAACGCTCGGCACTTAAAGAAAAGCAAAAAGAGGCGCGACAAGCCCATAAAACCAAAGAAAAATTCGTTCAGTTGCAGCAACAAGAAGTCGCGGAAAAATCGCGAGAAAGGCAATACCAAGAAGAACTCGAACAGGAAGAGTTTCGCACTGTCGACATTATCTAAAGGTTCACTATGCGCATTACCCCAACAACTGAAACATCGAATACGCTGCACAAATCAACGCCGGAACAAGCGCCTCTCGAGAAGGAGGCCGAGCTTCAATCACAATTCGAGCATGCAATGACGAAGAAGCCTAGCAAGGGAAAGGAGTCTATCGTTGGGAATCCCCAAAAAAATCATACTGGCGAAGAAGACATACCGCTAAGGCATAAGACATCTCAAGGTCTAGATAAGAAACTTAACCTATCGAACCAAGAAGCCAACGCTGACAAAAACATCTCCACTTTAAAAGGTCAAAGTGACGTCGTCAGTAAGAGAGATATAGAGAAATCGCAAGACGACGCAGCAAATAGCGAAGAAATAATTAGCAAAAACAATAAATTGCTTAAACATGATGGAAAAAGCGATGGCGACACAGTTCTAAGCTCCCCTTCTACCGAGCGTGTTGATCCTCACTTTCAAGCTCATTTGAAAGATGATAAACCGACGCCGATGGATAAACATACCTCGCCGGAGTATCTCTCTACGCTTGAATCTGGCTTGCTCCCCCAAAATGCGACAGCGACAGAGCTCGCTCAAGATGGGATTAACATTGTTTGCTTAACGAAAAGGCAAACTGAAAAAACGCACAATAAGCGTGCAACTCCGCCGCTACAGAATACAGGCAAACGATCAGACCAAACTGGTGGCCTGCCTGAAACCAAGCCTCTTGAAAAAATCGTGACGAAAAGCGCACTAGTCGCCGTTAAAACGGATGAAGAAAAAGTGCCTTCTCAACCCCTTGCAAGTGCGGTAACACAAGGCGATGTCATCCTAAAAAGTGTTGCTTCGCAGGCTCAACCAAGCCCAACGCGAGACGTAAACCAATTACTCCAGCAATTGGTGGATAAAATCTATGTTGCTCTGCCAACCGCATCGGACAACAAAGAGGTTCGGCTGTTTCTAAGTGAAGGACAATTAAAAGGTGGCGAAATCCACATCAAGTTGGACGCTCAAGGGTATAGCGTGACGATTCGACAAGAGCATGCCCTTTCCATTATTAGCCAGCAAGCTAGACAAGATCTTGCTGAACGGCTAAACCGATTCGGTGGTGAGCAGCCCCTTCGCTTAGCGATCAGCGAACAAACTCAACAGCTCGATCAACAACAACATGAACAACAACACTCACGCCAACAACGCAGCGTGTATGAAGAATGGCAAGCGGAGAATGACCTATGACACCGTTAATAATACCCAAAGTGGATGCAGAAAGTATCGCGCTCAGCAATCAACTTTGTGCAAAACAGTGCCACTTCCAAGGGACTGATGGTCAGAGCGTATCGATTACTGTTGCTCAAATCCCTTCATTTGAAGGGTTCCGTTTAACCACGTTGATTGGAGGGCAAACCCTACAAGTAGACTTTTCTCGTGCGCAGCTCCAACATTGGCTGAAATCGACCTTAAATGCTACTGCGTTTGAGTCCCTGCCTAACTCCCTCCAGTTAGCACTTTTGAGCTCACAGATAGAACCGCATAGTGAGGCAATCAAAGCGCTATTTGGTCAGTTACCCATTCTTAGTCAACTACAGCCGTTAGAGGCGAGCCAGGCCCAAGAGCATACTTTAATGTTAACGCTCAATAAGCCTAACGGCTCTCTTTGTTTGTGGGTTAGCGAAGGATCAGACGTGTTGTTGGATGCGCTACCAAACAGCGCTGCTCTACAAGCTCGACACCTCGCTTTACCTGTGTGGTTAAGTCTTGGAAGGACCCATTTGACGTTAAGCGAATTTAATTCGCTCGAGCTGGGAGATGTCATCTTTTTTGACGATGGTTACATCGCCAAGCAACAAGCCATTTTTCAAGTATCTAACCAGAATCTCTGGCGCTGCCAGCTAGATGACCAAACTCTTCACATTATTGAAAAAGAAACCAATATGAATGACGTAAACACTTCAGAAATGTTAACCGACCACCAGCAACTGCCTGTGGAACTCACGTTTGATATCGGCCATCAAACCATCACGCTAGAGCAGCTTAACCAGCTTCAGCCAGGGTACGTATTCGAGCTAAACCAGCCTGTATCTAAGCCGGTAACATTGCGTGCCAACGGCAAAATCATTGGTGAGTGTGAACTGGTTAATGTTAACGAACATTTAGGTGTGCGCGTACTGGAGCTGTTCGGTGGCACGCAGGAGCCAGCATGATCCAGTTACCCGACGAGCTCAATCTCATTGTCAGCTTAGCACTGCTGGCACTGATCCCATTTATCGCCATGATGGCGACGTCGTTTGTGAAACTGGCCGTTGTATTCTCACTGCTGCGTAACGCTCTCGGTGTACAGCAAATTCCGCCGAATATGGCGCTTTACGGATTGGCCATCATTCTGTCAATTTTCATCATGGCTCCCGTCGGGTTTGAAACCTACGACTACGTAAAGCAGCATGATATCTCCCTTGAAGATTCTGCAAGTGTAGAAGGCCTCATTGAAAGCGGTTTACAGCCTTATCGAGAATTTTTGAAAAAGCATATTCGGGAAACCGAAGCCATATTCTTCACTGATGCTGCACGCACATTGTGGCCACAGAAGTACGTAGACCGTTTAGAGTCGGACAGCTTATTGCTCTTACTGCCCGCATTTACCGTCAGCGAGCTTACTCGCGCTTTTGAAATTGGCTTTCTGTTGTACTTACCGTTCATCGCTATTGACCTAATTGTGTCGAATATCCTACTCGCGATGGGGATGATGATGGTATCGCCAATGACGATTTCCCTCCCCTTCAAATTGTTGCTTTTTGTCTTGCTTGACGGCTGGACAAAGCTCACCCACGGCTTAGTGTTGAGTTACGGTTAATCACGGAGAAAGTATGCATTCTGCTGAAATCATTCATTTCACGACTCAAGCATTAACCCTAGTGTTGTACTTGTCATTACCGCCGATTTTAGTCGCAGCATTGGTTGGTACATTGGTGTCGCTTATTCAGGCGTTAACTCAGGTCCAAGAACAAACGTTAGGCTTTGTGGTCAAGCTTATCGCGGTCATTATTACGCTGTTCGTCACAACGCAATGGCTAGGGGCAGAGCTCCACGCCTTCGCCTCGCTTGCTATGGATAAAATTCCTCAAATACGATGAGTTATCACGACTTACACCAGGCTTTATTTTTGTACAGCCTGACGTTACCTCGGTTAATGGCATGCTTCATCTTTTTGCCTATTTTGAGCAAGCAAATGCTAGGCGGCACCATGGTGAGAAATGGTGTACTTTGCTCACTCGCGCTGTTTATATTTCCGATGATTAATCAGCAAAGCTTGCCCGCAGAAACCGACGGCATTTGGCTGATAGTGATTTTGGGTAAGGAGGTATTAATTGGGCTATTGATAGGGTTTGTTGCTGCTATCCCTTTTTGGGCGATAGAAGCGGCCGGTTTTCTGGTCGACAACCAACGTGGGGCTGCCATGGCAAGTATGTTTAACCCAACGCTAGGCTCACAATCCACACCAACAGCGGTATTACTGACCCAAACGCTGATTACCCTGTTCTTCTCTGGCGGGGGCTTTGTCACTTTTATCTATGCGTTATTCAAAAGCTATACATCTTGGCCGATCGTGGACTTTTTCCCAACCGTTAGCGACGCATGGGTTAGCTTCTTCTACGCGCAATTTGAACAGCTTATGTGGCTTGGTGTGTTGATGTCCGCTCCACTAGTGTTGGCAATGTTTCTTGCTGAGTTTGGTCTGGCGCTTATCAGTCGTTTTGCACCGCAATTGAATGTTTTTTTCCTTGCCATGCCAATAAAAAGTGCCATCGCGAGTGTTTTACTGATCGTGTATCTCGGAATAATGATGGATCACTTTGAAGTACAGTTTTACGGCATTACCCGATTCGCAGAACAACTCAATACCATTTGGCAATAACGCTTAGGATTCTTTATGAGTGCAGAAAAAACAGAGCAACCCACCGCAAAAAAGTTACGCGATGCTCGACAGAAAGGTCAGGTTGCCAAAAGCCAAGAAATCGTATCGTCTGCATTAATTTTGGCGCTCATAATTGTACTGTTTGCGTTCGCCGATTATTACATGTCGCACATCTCAGCGCTTATTCTCCTACCAAGTAAGCTTGCTTATCAGGGTTTCCAAGATGCGCTAGTCGATGTCGCTATCGCCATCGCAAAAGAAATTGCCTATCTACTCGCTCCGATTATTCTGGTTGCTGCACTCGTCGCCATCTTTTCCAATATGGGGCAGTTCGGGTTCCTATTTAGTGGTGAATCCGTTAAACCCGACATCAAAAAGATCAATCCCGTCGAAGGGGCCAAACGCATTTTTTCCCTTAAGAGTGTGATTGAGTTTATCAAGTCGATCCTTAAAGTCTCTCTTCTTTCCTGCATTATCTGGGTGACATTACGCGGTAACATCAACGCTTTAATGCAAATTCCAACTTGTGGGCTAGAATGTGTCCCGACCATTACTGGCGTCATGATTAAACAATTAATGATTATCTCTTCGGTAGGCTTCATCGTCATCGCTGCCGCAGATTTTGCGTACCAGAAATTTGATCACACGAAAAAGCTCAAAATGAGCAAGGACGAAGTGAAGCGCGAATACAAAGAGATGGAAGGCAGTCCAGAAATAAAAAGCAAACGTCGTCAGTTGCACCAAGAGCTACAAGCCTCCAATCAGCGCGAAAACGTTAAACGTTCTAATGTATTAGTTACAAACCCAACACATATCGCGGTTGGCCTTTATTACAAGAAAGGCGAAACGCCCCTGCCCGTCATCACTTTGATGGAAACCGAGGCGGTAGCCAAACGTATGGTCGCAATCGCTAAAGAAGAAGGCGTTCCTGTGATGCAAAAAGTCCCTCTTGCTCGTGCACTATACGCCGACGGCAACGTCGACCAGTACATCCCAAGCGATCTTATTGAAGCAACTGCGGAAGTGCTTCGTTGGTTGGCCTCGTTAGAGTCCGAGGCGGACTGACAAACCACATCCCATTCAAGATCTGGGCTTACAACTGCCCAGCTTTCAACCTCGATACTTTCAACGCTATAATGCGGTATCCTTTAACTGTATGTTGTTTTTATGAAATCTAGCTTAAGCATTCGCTCCTACACGAAACGTATGAGCCGACATACTCATAGTGATTATCATCAACTGGTGCTTCCTCTCCAGGGCAACATACATATTGATATGGATAGTTATGTCGGAAAGGTGGCGGTTGGCGACTGCATAGTCATCCCCAAAAGTTGTGCTCACGGTTTTAATGCCGAAGAGTCATCACGCTTTATTGTTGCGGATATGACCACTTTGCCCACTCATTTGATGGATAGTAGTGTGGCTGTGTTTTCGATTAGCCCGCCTCTACTGAGCTTTATCCAGTTTGTCGAAAAACAGCTTGAGTATCAGGTTAATGATGAAATTGAAAACTCAATGGTTGCAACCTTCTATCTGTTGCTGGAGCAACAAAAGCGGTCTCGCTCCGTAGATTCGCGTATTCGAGATGTACAGGTTGTGATCGCCGAGCAGCTTGATCAGCCACTCACCATTGCCTCATTAGCGAATGCCGCTTGCTTGAGTCCGACGCAGTTTAAAAAGCTTTTTAAAGAGCAGCTAAAAGTGAGCGTTCATAAATACATTACATTACAACGTATGGAAAAAGCCAAAGCACTACTGACTCATACAGACCTTCCAGTTCAGTTGATAGCTGAACGAGTTGGCTATAGTGACCTTTCCGCGTTTAGTCGACGGTTTTCAATGCATTTTGGCATGTCTCCTAGAGAGTTTTCCCGGTAGTCACTAAAATAGTCCTCTGGAACAAGTATTCCGTCTTTTCAGCACAAAAATCTCTATCGCTTTCTTTTATTCTTTCTACCCTAAAACAGCCATTCACTAGGTAGAAATTACAGTGTTAAAAAAACATTTCACCGACTATCAATTAGGAACTTTATCCATACTTTTTGCTTCAACCCTGTGGGGAACGACGGGCACCGCTGCCAGCTTGGCACCGGATGTCAGTGCTCTCGCCATTGGCGCATTTTCTATGGGTATTGGTGGATTTATGCAAGCATGTCTGTCTGCGAAGTCACTGAAGAGAGATTTTCGAAAAGTCGTACATAAGAAGAAAACGTTACTGGTTAGTATTATCGCCTTAGCCACCTACCCACTGGCTTTTTATTCATCAATGCGATTCGCCGGTGTGGCTATTGGTACGGTTGTTTCTATCTCCACTGCACCTTTCTTTTCTGCTTTGTTAGAGTGTCTCTTTAGCCGAAATCAGACCATAACCAAGCGCTGGATGATGAGTTTCGCAATCGGGGTCATTGGCATTACCTTGTTGTTGGCTTCTGAGTCATCCGCAAATAGCTTATTTGATCATGATATGAAGCATTGGGGTGTATTACTTGGCCTATTGGCAGGTTTGACGTACGCCATTTACTCATGGGGAGTAAAGACTATGATTGACCACGGCATTGAATCGCAAACGGCCATGGGAAGTGTTTTTGGTATTGGTGGAGTTTTGCTTCTACCAACACTTTTCATCACGGGCGATAATCTATTTGCATCATCAACTAATACGACGGTCATGCTCTACATGGCCTTGATTCCAATGGGGTTAGGTTACGTCGCTTTTGGGTTTGGGCTACGGTTTGTTACAGCCAGTGGAGCTAGCATACTCACGCTATTTGAACCTGTTATCGCAGCAGCACTAGCAGTTGCGATTGTTGGGGAAGAAATTTCTTTCATTGGTTGGGTTGGTATAACGTTGACACTTGTGTGTTTGTTTCTTCAGTCGAAAAGTTAAATTCAATGGACATGAGCCAGCCCCAAAAAGGAACGCTGACGGTAGATAAAGTAAGGAGCAGCACCTACCCCCTACTTTACCATTTGAAATTACACCCAGCCTTCTGCCAAGTACATCAATCGCAATTGACTTGGTGAGCCTAATTTTTCTAGCGCATCTAACTGGACGTCACTCAGGTTTGGGCATTTATCAAGATAAACTCGTCCGTTTGCTGCATCTAGGGGGAGCTTGTAGGTTAACTTTTCGTTTATTTTACTTGCTTCCCCTTTATCAATCGCTCGAACAGCTGGCATGAGCCAATCCCAATCTTCTCCTAACAGTTTTTTAAACGCCCCGTTAGCAATAGACTCGGTTTTACTTGGTGCATCCTCTGGGCTTAGCTTCAAGATAGAATCTACGTCAGGAACCAAGTGCTCACTTGGCTCTGAACCCAACATCTTTTTCAGTGTTAATCGAGCGGCTTCCATCTCTTGTGCCTCTTTAGGCGCTTGAGGAGAAGTCATTTCAGTATTCTCCTTAGGACCAAGGTACGCCATTAATGCGCGGACAGAAGCCGGATCTTGCATACTGAAGGTAAAGTCTCCTTTTGCATTGGAAACTTCAAGTCTAGGTAAAACACCAGACATTTCACCTTGCATAAGTTGCTCTTTTACTTCCGTATTTAACCCGTATGCCCCAGCTTGGTTCGCCACAAAACCACCGCCGCTCATGATAACAGTCGTTGCCGCAGAACCGATTGCCTCTTTTGCTATCGGTGTGACGCCCACCGTTGCTACAGAGCTAACACCGAACGTGCCCAGGCTCCCCGTCGCCATACCTAATGTAGCTCCAATGCCACCTTCAGCCGACAGTACCGCATGACCTTGAGCCAAGGTTTGCTGCATCGGCATAGAAAGACGTTGATCTCGCCCTGGCAGCTGTGAAATTTGTTCTAACTGATGATGGTAAGCCTCAGCATCACCATTTACGGCCGCTTTGTGTAGCTCTCGACCTGTAGAAATCAATAAGCCAACGCCAGGTAATGCCAAGTTAATAACGGCGTTAACACCAGAACCTTTTAGCTTTTCTTTGCCCATCTGCAGCAGTTCAGCAGCAAAGCCATCCATTTTTCCCGGATACTGGGCTTCTAAGCTTACCTGCATACGCGGATCTTTGCTGATCGCATCAAACGTATTTTTAAGCTGCTGGTACGTATCGCTGCTCACTTTTATTTCATCCAATAGGCTGACAACTTCTAAGATTTTACGCTCAGTAAGTGGCTCACCGCGATAGCCTGAAGGACTCACTAGGGAGTAAGCCAACAGCGCAACCTCAGGTTTTTCTTGCTTAAGTAGCGCCTGCTTTAAATCAAGGTGAGTTTTGATGTTTTCTTGGAAAAACTTAGTGTATTTGCTTCTCAATACGCCTTCGTGAATAGAAGCAAACTTGTGACCTTTGTGGAATGTGGAAGGTTCTTTTACTTCACCTCTTTTACTGATCACTCGGTCATCTTTTTGCGCAGCAACTGCACGAAACTGCTCTAGATCAGGTACTGGGCTTTGGCTGATTTTTTGTGTTGTATTAACCATTTTTCTCTCCTACACACGAAGTGATTGAACATGAGCTTGTTCATGATTAGAGGTGGTTGGAATCGCTTGATCCAACATTGCGAAACGCGCTTGCCACAGCTCGGCCTGTTCAATAACTTCGTGAAACCAAGCGGTAAGGTTCGTCGTATTTAGATGCTCAACGGGTTTACGTCCTGCTAAGACAAGCTGTCGACCATTTGGAGCTAAAGCAAGTGCGAGGCTGCCACTACCAATTCCTTGATAGTTAGCATGAGCAAGAAGCTCTAAACCTTTTAGTCGTTGTTCACCGGATTTTTCTAACCCTCCGAACGTTACAGACAGCATCAAATCATCCGTATCTGTAGCGATGAAATACAACATGTAGCGATCATCGACCAGTAGCTGACAACGTTCATTTTCTTCAAAATTCAGTTCGGGCAACTCATTGAGTTGGCAAAACTCCAAGAGCAGTTGTTGAATCGTGTTCATAACTTTTTCCTTTTGTTTCAATAACTCTATTGAACAACGATTGCAGATTGAACGATGTCGGTAATGGCTTTATTTTTGTCACTTTTTCGCCTTCATTGTGAGGTTTTCCGCAGAAATCTCGCTCTAAAAACGAGTTGCCAGAGTAATAAAAAAGAGCAGCTCAGAGCTGCTCTTTCAATAAAGGTTAGATGCTTAGCATGGTGTATTTGCTCACTTCTTTTGCAGAGTGACTAACCCAGTTTATGGCTATCAAAAATGACTTCTGTTGGCGGGAACATATTCGAAACAGGTGGTCGTTGTGCATCTCCAAACATTGGTGCACCGAATGCAGATGTCGCCCACGGGTCAACAATTTTCACATCCTTACTCCACGTTGATGGATCTTTTATGTCGCTCCCCTCTTGTCGACCAACCAGTACATAAAGGTGTGTACCTGAATGACCCTTTTTAAACGCAACCACTTCTACTTTGGGTTCACTTTCAGGTGTTCCTGACATGCCTTGAATCATCTCAGCGGCGGCAGCAAAAGCAAATGTAGTACAGCAGCCGGCTTTCGCGGTTTGTACTGCCTTAGCAATGTTCTGTAGAGTGCTTAATTGCGGTGCGGTTCCTCTTTGTGCTGCAGCTTGAACTCCGTTTGCGGACATCGTCGCTCTGTGATCTTGCATGATTCGCGCTTGATCCGCGTGAAGCTCTTTTAGTCGTGGCTTTCCTTTTGTTTCATAAAACTGTGACCCCTTAACACCGAACGTATTTAAGTCCGTACAGGCAAAATCACCAAGCTTTTGAAGGTTGGCTTTATGTTCGTTGATAAGCGCGACACTCGATGAGGCTTTATTGGTTTTGGAAGAAGAGGCTGCCGTTTGTGCAGTGGGCCAATTTGAGCTAGGGCCAGACGACAATCTCTCAAGATTTTTCAGGCTCCCAAGCGTTAACTTGTTTTCACCATTCAACACATTTTTCAGCATGAGCTTCGCAACATCTTTAGGAATACCCTGCTTAGTAAGCAGGTTCACTACAATATCTTTCGCTTTATTCTGGTGGCTAATACGCGCGCTGATACTTTTATTTTTTGGTGCGCCCTCTTTAACAAAAATATCTTTACCGTTGTGTGCTCGAACCTCTTTGTCGTCAGCTTGATTTTGTGTCGCCAAATGTGACGTTAACTGACTCAACGAGTGCATTTGCGATGTATTAATATTGACCATGTGTGATGCCTTAAACTTGAATAAATGCGTGTACGTCTGTTTGGCTAAAATCTACAACCGTGTTGTTTTGAAATAACTGTCCCCAAGTATCAACTAATTCGTTCAACTGAATGATTAAGTTAGCAATGTTGGTGAGTTCACTTCCAGTCGCGATAGCAACTTGAAGAACAACGTCTTTGCGTGTTGGATTCACACAAAACTGCACACCACCTGTTTCTCGATACAAAAAGTTGTATTCAAGTAAAACTTGAAGTTTATCTAGCGTAATATCATCTTGTTCTATAAGCAGGTTTTTGGAAATCAATAACTCGCCTTTTTCCTCTACGAGCAGAACATCGACACTGTTGTTTTCAGCAAAATGCAGTGACCACATTTGATCGTCATACGCTGTCACGCGCTCAAGGTTCAGCACTTCTCCTAGCTCAGAGAGAAGCATATTAATCTTTCCTGTATCCATGTTGTGTCCTGTCTAATTTATTATAACTAAGTGACATCGATATATTTGTTTCAGCGAAGCCACTTGGGTATAACGGCTCATTTAAATAAGCGAATAAGGAGAAAAGAGATTTTATGGCGAGATAGAAACCGACACTTTATTTCAACGTCTCATTTTTATTGCTATTAGCCGTTTTATTGAGAAGAAAAATTAAGGTTAAGCTGGAAAATAAAAGAGCGGCAATCGCCGCTCCAAAAATTAAATAGAAGTAAAAAATCACTTAATACCGTGAAGGCTATTTTCTGCATCCATAGCTAAAGGATTGAACGAGTCGTTACGAAGTTCTGCTATCGCGTATAGCATACGCCCCATGCGACCATTTCCATCGGTAAAGCCATGGTACCCGATAACTCCGGCGAACAAATGTTTACCTAAGTCTTTATCTTCTACAGGGTTCTCTTTCAAAAAGCCTTCAATGTGCTGCTTTAACATGCCCTCACCGCCAATACTTGAAGGCAAAGTGCCACCCGAAATATTTGGCCCTCGGTAATCACGCTCAACATTAGGCACCAATCGAGCGTGTAGCTCTTTTAGGTTTTCCATATTCAATAAGTCTTTACCATTAGACGCGTATTCTTTCAGTAAAGACGTAATATTTTCGGCATCGTTTCCTTTAGAGTTAGAAGCATTAATGATCCACGCCGCAGCTCTTTCAACATTATTGGTTACGCCACTTTTGTTAAACGCGTCCTCTGCCAGTCCTTCAGCGTATACACCTTGGCTTAGATCGGTGCTTGCTAGACCTTCGATATGACGTTGCGCCGATTTAAGATGCATCACCTCCATATCAAACACCGCTTGCATTTGATTAATGCTACCTGCCGGGTTTTTCTTCGCTGCAGATACACCACCGCCGTAGTCTTTTACTACACGTCCAGCAAGCGACTTCGCTGCACTTTCGCCAATCAGTGATGTGAGGTTTTTACCAGAATCGGTTTCTAACATTGCCTCTGTCATCGCTCGCTCTGCTAACTGGTTTAGCTCAGCAGAGTTCGACTGAACTGATTTACTGTCTAACTTCGCAAAGGCATTTAAGACATCTGATGCGGTTTTTATGCTTCCATCTTTGAAGAACATTTGTCCATGCTCAACAGAAGAAGCAGCTTGTAAACGCTGAGCTTGTCCTTGCTCATTATCAAATACGGCTTTTGTAAGGGCTTTCGCTACCGATTGTGGGCTACCTTCGCGAAACAGTTTTCCTGTCGCTTCAAAAAATCGCGCTACTGCACCATTCGTAGGATTGGCGCGAGTAAATTCTTGGGTCGCTGCGTTGATTTGGTATTCTTTGCCACCAATACTCAGCTTACCTTCGTTAAGTATCTCGTTACGAGCTTGCGGCATGGCGGCCTGCAACGCGCTAACACTTCCAAAACTGATCATGTTTTAAACCCTTAATGTGGAAAAATGAGTGGTATTCGTTTCCGGTACTTCGGTTGTTTTATTGGTTACTTCTTGTGTATTCGCACTTTTTAACCACTCGATGAAATTCGCAAATGACTCATCGAAAAAAGATGCAGTTAGCAGTTGCTGAGGCAGGTGTATGAAACCGATATATCCGGTCTCTTCCTCCCAGCATACCGCTGGAGAGCCTTGCGTTAAGGCACCTTTCATATGTTGATGCAAAATATCAGCACTCGGTTTGTTACCTGAAATCAGCCCGATAAGCGTCACACGATCTTCTTGTACACGAATTGTGATTGCTGTGTTTTGCTCAACGAGTAGATGGCAACAATCATCCTCATCAAAAACCAACGGCTCCAATTGGCAGCGGCTGGCAAAATCTGTCAGTAAAGAAGTTATAAATCCATTAGCCATTCGACTAAATAATCCTATTTTTGTTGTTTTAGAGGCGCTGCTTAGTTGCAACACTTATCAACTAAGCAGCTTTCTTAGGTGTATTCTTAAGGATTTATGGCAGTGAATATTTTAGAAATGGTCGGATTTTTTTTGTTTAAAGGCATTAAAATTAAAAAACTCAGCAAGTGCTGAGTTTTTGAGATTTATTCATGAATCGTAATTTTACGCTCGCTGAGCTGCTTCACCATGGCTTGCTTTAATGCATGCAGCTGTCCATCAATACTAGCGTCGATGATCCCAACTTCTGTTTCCAAAATGCAGCCTCCATTTTTCAAGCGCGCATCTGCTACCACGTCAACGTAACCGACTTCAGGGAAATCACTTAATACACCAGCCACCTTTTCTCTCACCTCAACAACCTGCTCTGGGTGGACATGTAAAATGACCTGCTTTTGGTTACTCACCAGTTGCAACGCTTCTCGAACTACACTCACCGTGGTATCGACATCATCGAAGGTATCGATGATCTTACGTACTGCTTCTAACACCACACCTGTCATTTTTTCTTCGACTTGCTGATAGTAGTCATTACAACGTGCTAAGGTTTCAACCATCGTTTGCGCATTTTCAATCTTGGCTTGTGCAAGGCCATCTTGATAACCACGTTGTTTTTCGGTTTCGTAGGCTTGTTGGGCATTAGCAATGATGCTTTCAGCTTTGGAGTTCGCGGCTTCAACTAAGTGTTGCGAATCCAGATAACTGGCATAATCTTTCGCTTTCAGCACCTTTAAGCCAGGTGCCAGCTGCAAATTGTCTGTTTTTATTTCAACAAATGAAACCATTGAGGAATAACCTGTTTTGCGATTTTTTTTGTGAGTCGATACGCCAGATCTCGTTGATCCGCTTCCAACCAGTTAGCTGTTTCCGCGTTTTCGCTAAGTTGCTTTTCCAATTTGAATTGCCAACGAAGAACAACATCTTCCGGTGAGTTAATCAAAATAAACCTCATCCAAAAATATCCCAGCGCCCTCATGCTTGCTTCAACAGACCTTTCATCCAGTAGTTCTGGTAACGAACGCTGCCAGCCTTGCGGCCAGCTGGATAACAGCATCGGCCCGTTTTGAATTAAGAACCGAGCGCCTTCCAAACCAAAAACGTTGTTCAGAACCTGTTTAGGATGTTTTAAGACAACGCTTCGCATCGCAACACAATGCAAAGCTCCACCCACCATCAATACGAGTTGATTCAACGCGTCTGTCGGGAGCAATGCCAAACTATGACAAGGTCTGTTAAAAGCCGTCTCAGGAACGGGAGATAACGCCCACTCATTGATACACCATTGGTTGAACATGGGGTTATCTCTCCAGCCTTCGATATTTAGTAACCAAGGCTGCTTTTGCTCTATCCAACTTCTATGGATGTACTGGCAAGGCGCATAGTTAAACTGGTGTTGTACCTGCGCGAGTGGTGTTTCTGGTTTAACCACGCTTCGTGTTCCTACGACACCATGTAAAAGTAGCGATATTCGAGCCGATGAGTGCCGCTACCAAGAACACCAAAATGGCGATAAGATTATTCGCCGTCTCTTTGGTGACCTGAACCGACAAAATGCTTTTAAATTGATTGTTTTGAGTAGCAACTCGAACCTCTGATGAGGGTACCATCACTACGCTGATTCGATCGTAGTTCAACCCCTCAATACTGTTGTTCACTAATAATTTGATCTGCGGAACATATGAATCAAGCGCAATATCTGCCGCGTGTTTAATAAATACGGAGGCAGAAGCTGGAGTTGGGCGCTCTCCTGGACGCAGATCTTGATCTTCCAAAACAACATGAACACGTGCCACCAGCACGCCATCAATCTGAGATAAGGTTGACGAGAGCTCTTGAGATTTCGCATACACCAAACGTGCTCGTTCTGCTAATGGTGACGAGATCAAATCGTCTTTAGGAAACACCTCTTTCAGTGTAGAAAACTGCTCTCTTGGATAACCTTTTCGCTTTAGCGCGTCTACCGCGAAGGCGATTTGAGAACTGTCTACCATTAACTTGACGGTGTTGTCTTTGTCAGGTTCTTTTGTTGCAACGACACCTTCGGATAGTAAGATCGACAACATCTCATTACCCTCTTTCTGAGTAACGTTGGTGTATAACTCGGTCTGACAACCTACCAGAAACAACGTGAGCATGATGAAAACTGCTCTCATTTTATTCATCATCACTATTGTGCCTTCAATAAGGTTTCTACGTTTTGTGTGGTTTTACCCACGGTTTTCGCGATCAGCTCTTCTTGAAAAGTAATGCGTGTCAGCGCCCACTGCATTTGCAGTAATTGCGCCGGATCATCACCCACCATCTTCATGTTGTCTTGCAGGTTACTTTTCGCGTTATCGATAGTGTTTTTCAACTCGCTGATGTTTTCTAGCAAACCTCCCTCCAGGCCATTACTTGCCTCGGGAACCGACATGGCTTGCTCAAAACGTTCGCTTAAACCGTCTTCGACTTGCGCATCCTGCAACTTATCAATGTTGGTTTGCATCACCTCGGTGTACTGCGTGTTTATCATATGTACTCCTAAGATAAATCTAACTTGTGACTGTGAGTCATGATGTTTTTCACCATCGCATTTTTTTGGATCATGAAGCTAAGTTCATCACGAACCATGTCCAGTGTTGATGCCATATCAGGTAACGACTTCAACTCTGCCCAGCAATGCCATAAGGCTTGTTCTTTCTGGGCACCCAGTGGAAAATGCTGCGCTAGCATTGCTTTTAGTGCTGTTTTATCAGCAGGTGGTTCGGCAATAAGCTGTCCCGAAAAATTCCCTAGTAACTCCTGCTTCAACACCTTTAACAAATCAGATTGTGGCTGCTCGTTGCCTTTTGCACTCTTCGCCTCATGAAAGGCGTACCACATTGCCTCTCGTTTAACTTGAGGGTCGGAGAACGCTTCATTTAACGATGATAAGACACTTTGTTTACTGACAACCTCTGCGTCTTTTAATGATTCGTACCACGCTTTAATCTCCGCCAGTTTGGCTTCTGTTTTCTCTAGCGTCTCTTTTGGATAAACATGTGAAACTTGCTCTTGCTTGTCACTTCGCTCCATGAGTGCTTTCATCTTGTCTTCATCGCTCCGCTCATAATGGCGCGACTCCGACTGACGCAAAGATTGGTGTTGAAGACTTAGGTTGCTTGAATCAATGATCATCCAAGATTCCTAATGTCCTGAGAAAAGCTCGCAGCAAATGCTTGGCTTTCTTCGCTTCCTTGTGACGCAAGTTCTACCCAGCTTTCCGCTTTGCTCAGTAAACCGGCTTTGGCAGAAGCAAGAGCCGCTAAGCTGATCAGATCTGGATAGGCGTTACAAAGTGGTTCGAGTAATTGATGAGCCTCTTCATACAAGCCTTTATTCATGAGGCTCATTGCACGAATCATCGCAACGGTCTCTTCAGAACCAGAGCTTGCTTCAAGGCCATCTGCAATCGTGTTGGCTTCTTGATGACGATGCATACCTGTTGCCATCAGCGCGATTTCAGCCAGCAGTTGGCGCGTTTCTCGTTCCATGCTTTACACCTTCTGGAGAATCGACTGCATCACATCTTTAATCGCACGAGTGGTGGTCGCATTGATATTGTAAACAACAGACCATTTGTTGATCGCGTGCTGAAGCTCGGCAAGCTTTGATGGATCATCGGCATTGGTTTCTAGGTTCTTGATGGCTGCCGTCACTTCTGTGTTGGCATCTTTCGCTTGTTGTTCTAACTTAGCTTTAACATCATCAAGGTTTACACTGTTACTAGCATCGTAAAATGACATAAGACTTCCTCGTATTTTTTAGTTAGCTTCGTATGATTCAACGACCGCATGGGCGGCTGTGTAAGCTTCATACTGTTTGAGTAGCAATTGGTACTGCTGTGGTGAGCACCCTAAATCCAACTGACGTTTCACCACCGCTTGTGCTTCTAAGAGCTTGCTCTTAATCTTGTGCACTTCCGCACCGTTTGTGTCGTTATTTAAAATTTGTTCAAGATTTGTCATTGTTCGTCTCGCCTTCATATCCAAGTTCTATTGTTATCACCCGCCCGCCTTTAACCAACTCAATACCAGCAGGTGTAACACTGGATATTCGGTAGCCCTGAGGCGTTCTTGCACCGACCATATAGCGAACGTTATCGGTCAGAATCACATATGGAACCTGGCCAAAGTTAACGCTACGAAACGGGAAATCGATGTTAGTGCCTTTACTCACCTTAGGTATGGATTTCAAAACTAAGTACGGTTTCTCACCATATTGTTCCCGGAAGTCTCGGGTCACACCGTAAAATCGAGTCGTTTCGATATCATCAAGCTCACCACGAACTTCGATGCGATCACCGCTGGTGACCAACTGGACTTTCTTCAGTAGCTCCGCATCCGTTAATAACGCTTTTAGCGTATCCATGTAGGCACCCGCTCGCTGCAGTTCAACCTTCCACGCAACAAGACCAGGCACGTCTCGCTCCAAGATTTGTTCAACTTGGTTCCAGCGGCTTGCATCATCGATATAGCCCGTCAGCAGCAGTGTGCCGGTCTCATCGCCATTTTCGACTTTCACTTGGTGATAGCCGAGGTTGCGCAAAATAAATCGAACCCCGCGACGGATTTCTTCCATCGTTCTTAAGTCACTTTTGTAATTGATGCCCAATACATCAATTCGACCAAGCAGATCGAGTTTCTGTGTTCGGTCTTCAACATAGCCCTCTAAGACTGCTTGGCGTGCGGCGGCATTCCATTCCACGCGAACGTCGCTAAGTTTGAGCTCGCCTAAGATGTTACGTACCAAAACAATGGGTTCTGCTTCTGTAACAATTTCATTGTTGTTTCCGTTAGCTTGGCTGTACCACATACCGGCAAAAATGACACTCGGGACAAAACTACAAAGCAAAGCGATGAGCGTTGTTTTTTTCCAGCTAGAGCGTTGCACAGCAACCACAGGTGTATTCTGTTGGCTAGATTCGTCGCTGACGTTACTCACAATTAACGCATCTTCCGCGTATCCCAGAGCGAACTTCACAACGCCGACCGAGACAACAGCATGGCGTGACAACTCGATACCATCACCTGCAACAGCGATGTCTTCACTGTTAATATTTGCCTCTTCGCAGCCTCGTAAAATGACCGAGTCTTGCTGGCAAACGAGGGTGAAATGGTTCGCTTCGACCCCAGCATCAGACAGTACAAGATCAGCAATAAAGTCGTCACTGCCAAGCACGAGAGCACCTTCAGGTAAGGTGACTTCTACTCCGGTATGCACGCCTGATAAAATACGAATTTTCCATTGCTGCATCGCGGTTAAGACTCCTCTGAAGGGCGCACACACTCACTTTGTGAGTCATCACATTCCAATACTTTCACCCGCCAACCCTTTTGCCCTGTTGGTAATCGGCACTGCGTTAATTGAGACGACTTTTGCTGTGACAATAAGTCTTGTTGATAGCGCTCGGCTTGAACCCTCGATGTGCAGCTATATACTTCCACTACCGATTTAAATTCAGCGCTATTGTTGGAGATGTTGTTAAGCTTGCCGATACTTGGTCGCAAGTCATATTCGTTGCCAATCAACACACTATCGCCAATACTATCCACAACAATTCGAGGTTCTAAAATAAACATTCGTACTGTGCGGCGCTTAGTATTGGTATTACTTCTAAACAGCGCGCCTAAATATGGGATGTCTCCTAGCAATGGCACTTTACGTAACTGATGGCTCACTTCATCTCGGTACACACCACCGATAAGTAAGCTTTGCCCTTGTTTAACCGTCGCTAAGGTGCTGATTTCAGTTTTACGAACGGAAGGAAGATCATCGACGCCACCATCAGCGATCTTTGCACCGTCTTCGAGATGAAGGCTCAGGTTAATTTCAGGTCGTGCAGCAAATCTATCACCAACGATACGTGGGACAATTCTCAGTAACGTGCCATACGTGACCTCTTCCAGCGCTGCGGTTTCTTTACCAACCAGCTTGACGTAAAACGTGCTGCTGTTGTTCAGTACCGCTTCGACATTTTCCTGAGTTAACAATGTTGGTCTTGAAACCACTTGAGCACTGCCTTTGGATTCCAATAAACGAATTTGAGCCAGCAAGTAATTTAGGTTGGTTGAATCAAGCAAGGACTTAAAGTTCTGTCCACTGCCGAGCGTCACATCCCCCGAATTCACATCACCGGTTGTTTTGATATCGACAATGCGGTTGTTTCCGACAGACACTCCTGCTCGCCAATCCACGCCTAACTGACTTAAATCGTTGGCACTGATATCGACAATCGATAGCGCGACTTCAATTCTTGATTGCGGCTGGTCTAATTGCGCGACCAGTTTACGATAGAGCGGTAATCGTGCTTGAGTATCACGAACGATAATCGCATTAAGGCCCGGCTCTGCTTCAACTGTTGCGCCACCATGAACTGAGGCGGTTTTATTACTTTTTACAGGCTTATCTGAACTGGTAACTTCTTTGCTAGACGCACTCGTCACTTGAGTTTGAACACCAGACACGACCCGTTTTAACACCGATGCGATGCCAGGGACCGTAATTGTCTGATCTCGATATGCAATTTCTCTATCCGTTGCAGAAGCGTACTTCAAAGGAATTATCTCAACGAATAATTCGTCGGTTGAATTCGATTTCTGCAGCAAGCGCGTTTCCAATGCCTCCGCCGTTTGTACCACTAAGTCGACATAACGTGGAGGACCCGCAAGATAGACTAACCCTTTGCTCTCAGCAGCTCTCCAACCATAACGAGAATCCCAAACGCCGGTGGAAATTAACGTACTGCGTAGCTCTCTAGCCGTAAGTAATTCCAATTGAAGTAAACGTGAGCGAGTTTCTGTCGCCTTATAGACATGTAAGACGGCACCATCGAAATACCACATCAAGTTGTACACTTGCGATAAGTAATCGAGGAATTCCGCCGGATCTTCAGGGGTAAAACGCCCATTCACTCGATCGTTGACTTTGTCACTAACAGAAACCGAGACACGATAATTTGCACCGAAGTTATTCAACAACTCTTTTAATGAGTCGTTATCTGCATAGTAGCGGAACGGTTGTTCAGGCCAGTGTAAGTCTGTTGCTTGCGCATATCCCAAAGGAACAACACTCACTGCGCATAACAATGCCTTTGTTGCAGCACGTCTAATGTTGGGAAAGATTTTTTGCATCATGGTAACCACACTGTATGGTTGATTGTGTGGTTCACGCGTTCTTGTTCCAATAATGCAATGTAACGTTCACATAGATTGACGTGCTTAGAAAGTAAAGTAGAGAACCGTTCCACCGAACAGTCCTCAACCCTTACTTTACTTTGCAAAATCAATTGCTGATCATCATTGGTTGTCAGTACGCCGCCATCCTCACGAATGGTTTTTAATGAGAGCTGCATGCAACGTTGTAACGCTTGTTCTTGTTGATAATCTAGATGCTCTTTAAACTGGAAGGGTAACGTCGCTTCCCATAAAATCCATGACGCATGTTGCTTGATGGTCAGTGATAACTGGTCAACCTCGATGTTGTAAGAACCATTTTCTGAGGCAATAAAATCCCCTACCTTTAGCGCTTCCGCTAAAGATTTCATCATCTTATCTAACATTTAACGCCCTATTTAGATCTGGCTGAGGTGATTGCAAGCCTGGCCGCACTGACCACTTTGAGTATCAAAATAGTAGTGATCGATATCACCAACAGTTTGCATGTTCTTGAACCATTGCCATACTTTCGCAACCGCATTTTGGTCGTTGTAAACCACATCGCATGCATCCCAAACTTCGTTCAGCTCAGGAGCCTCAAGTCGCACTTCCGAACACCAATTTTTCCACTCAGAAATAAATTGTTCGGTTGTAGAGGTATACTCCGCGAACCCTTTCAGCTCGTCTAAAGACGGTTGCCACTTCTCAATTAACGAACGATGACATTTAATCACTTGCAACTGTTGTTCGCTTAACGTCCCAAGTTGCTTTTTAAGTTGATGCTGCTGGCTCTTAATAAGATCGAGTTGCTGTTGAACAAAGACGGCACTGGTGTCTTCCCCTGATAGCTTCGACCAATATTCCTTCTGAATATCGAGTTGATTGATAAGTTGTTCAACTTTAATCGAAGCATGAAGAGCACTTTGATCGACTTGTCGGTTAATCCACTCGTTGAGTGATAAATGGAAACAAAGCATCAACGTTTTTGGGACAGCCAAATTAAAGCGAAAGCCCAGACGAGAGTTGATGTAGTCCAGCCTTTGTTCGAACGTTGTGATTGTGCTGCTATCACTGAGCTGCGATCCAATTTCCAAAAATAAACGCATGGCAAACCGGTCTATCGAAGCACCAAGTTTTTGATACGTTTTTACTAACTGGCTAGCGCACAGGCTATCGACGACATTTCTATCCAACAAGCGTTGAAGTAAAGATAACTGCTCATAATTTATGACGCCTTCACTCAACAATTGTCGGTGATTGACGTGCACAACATTGAGATCCTGCGTAGGTTTCGAGGCGCTTTCATAACGAGCTCCTCTTTGTAAAACAGTCACTTTCCGCTGTGTCACTATGCTGTCTGGAAAAAGCGAACGGCGTCGCCAATGCTGCTTTTTCATTTATGTTCGTCTCCGCACCCCTTTCGAACAATCCAGAAAGAAAGAGATGTAATAATTTTTAATCGTTCGTTGTTACACGATACATAATAGAATTTACACTGGTGAGTGACTTTCAAAATTAGTCAGAAAATTTTAGTCCCAAGTCATTTCATTTCGCGATAGCCACTTGATCGTCTCCCGAACGTACGCGGCTTGGGGTCGTTCCAAAACGACGACGGTAACTCTGCGTAAAGTAAGACTGGCTGGAAAACCCTGCCTCCATCGCCACATCTACGATGCTCATCTTGCTCGTCAACAGCAGTTTATGAGCATGCAGTAGTCGACGCTCACTGATCCAAGCTCTTGGAGAAATGCCATAGTGCTCATTAAAAAGCTCTTTAAAAGTGGTTAAGCTGGCACCAAACTCCTGCGCGTAGTCTGTCAACTTCCATTCTTTTAAGTAATGCTGTTCCATAAATCGACGTAACCGTTCCGACGTACGGTTTGTTTGTTGTGACAGCAACGCATACAGTGATTCTCCTCCTTTGCTGTGTAGCAAGAGAATGAGTAGTTCTTCGTATTTTAGGCACATAATGGCATCAGGGTACGCTTGTTGCTCAAGCGTCTGCATGCTAGAAAGCACTTGTTCAACAAGTATGTTCAAACCAAAAGTAAACAAACCAGAACAAACTTTGTCTACCTTAGGCAGCATCATCAAGAGATCACTGTGTTTTTGCAGCAACTGACTAACGAGTTCATTGTCGTAAGCAATAATCGACGCTTTGTATGCCCCATCTAGCGGAGAGTACTCTAACAAGTAATCCCCTTGAGATAGAAATACCCCATTTTCTGCAGCAACATCGATTGTGCAATCACCTGTTTGAACTCGAAGCTGACCATTGTGAACGACAACAATGTGAGACTGGTCTGAGTGAAATACTTCGTCAGATTTTTCATAGCAGGAAAAACTACGAATTTTTCGTGAACTCGAGTCGACCCTTTCTGAGTTTAGTTGGCCTGACACATCCATTTTCTACCCTTCATTATTTTGAGTTTCTCAGTGCAAATGTTGAGAAACTTTCAAAGCACTACTTTGATCGTTGTTATTTCTAAGTACTGCTGTATGAATTAAAGAAGCAAAGAAAAGAGCATAGAAGTTCTATCACTTACCATACCCCCCGAATAATTAGCAAATAACCCAAGCATTACCTTTACCTAAAGGTAAAGGTTTGACTTGGTAAATTTCTGCTGTCCGTCTTTATTATTTTTATCAGATAGCGTTTATCATTAGCCAAAACTTAAATATCATTTCGTTATTTAAGTTTGGTTGTTTTGTTATACATTAGAATACAATTAAATAGATTTCGGCACCGTTTCGAGAACAAAATTAAATTTCCAAAATCATAAAAATGTATATTTTATAGCCTAAAACGCCAAACCAACGTGTTCAAGGAGCGAGATATAATCATAAAAAATACTGTTTTTGCAACAAGTATGAGTCTAAAAAACAACTGACCCGATGACTTCAAAGTCATGTAATTAATGTTTATAAAAGACAACAAATCTTTCACAACAGGAAAGATATAGTCTTTATTTTTATAAATTAGAAAATTCTAATAAAAATGTAGTACTTAAAATTTTATCTGTTTATTTTTGGAACAAGAATCAAGTTTTCTTGTTTATTTCCATCTAAAAATAAATAGTTCTTTTCTTTTTCCGCAACGAGCTCACCGTTTGAATAAAGCTTTCCAATAATCTTCATTTTTCCTTCACCAGCTTGAATTGGTGCAATTAAAAACGAATACTGCACAGGCAACTGAACGCCTTGGTAGCTCTGAGATGCCGATTTAAGACATTGATTATCAATAACTTTACATATTTCCACTTCAAGAGAAGTAATCGAAGGTGGAAAGTAGCCGTCGACAGAAACCCAACCATAGACTGATGCCTGACTCTGTGTATCAAAGTCATCCACCCCATTGACGGACACAGTCTGACTGCACCCACTCAGTATGAATAACCCAATAAAACCAGCCCATATAGAATTGTTCATTATGACTCCATAAACTTATTTTATATAATCTAGCTCATTTGAAATCCACACAATTCTTTATGTAAAAATATAAAAGATCAACTTATATTTATACTACAAGCGGACAATAAATCGCATTTTTCAACAACACGTAGTTAACATGGACTGTAATTTCAAAAGCAGTTTCTGCTCACTTTCATTCCTTCCTTAATTGAAGTTTATTAGAGAAAAATGATATTCATATATATCACTACCATCGAGATATGCATCTGAACACATTTACTTTTGCCTTTCTATTTCTCTCAACACATTTAAAAGCCAAAATATAATAACAACCGACTAATATTGATAAACATGAAGAGATACATCTAATATTTTCCTTGATAAAATTTCAAAAGGGACTATTCCTATGTCAGCACGCCAAACTATCGATGAGATTTTGCTAAAGTTTGCTCATCAAATAGGCTTGCCTGCACTGCATCTAACGGAAAATGAAGTAAGCTTAGCCTTTGATGATAATCTAAGGGTGCATATCATCTTTCATCCTGAATCGACAACTCTGCAGCTCGAAGCTGAGATTGTTGGCCTTCAAATTGTAAATTCCGATCTTTATCGTTCTTTTTTGGCCTTTAATTATCACTGGCCTGAGCACCAGTTATTTTTTAGTTTAGATAACCACCGACACGTCCTATGTTTAAATCGACTCATTAACATTAGGCGACTGGATTACGAATATTTTGAAACAGCTTTAGCAGAATTGCTGACGCACAGCGAGTCGTGGGAAGCGTTATTGTCTTCTCATGTAACTATTGATGAGGCACCACCGATGCCACAAACTTTAGACTTGAGAGTTTAGGTGTTTTTATGTCCAATGACATCCAATCCACATACACCAATTCATCGGTTCATGACGTTCAACAAGCGCAGCAAAGTGATGCAGTGCCGCAAGGAACGTTTCATGGCCGTAAAGTCACCCTACTCTCCTCATCAGAAAGCAGTATGACGCGAACAAGATCTAAAAGAGAGCTTGGTGAATGTTTAAATCAATTTGCCAGTCTCGAATCTTGCAATCGCGTTTTGGACTTTGATCCGCAACTCAATATTGACAAGCAAAACGCCGCCGTAGAAAAGCTTATGGAACGAAAAGTGGCGATAATTCAACGTTCCTGATATCACAATATAAGCAGGTTAAACACCTAAGTTACCCTTCAGCCGACAAGCTCACGCTAATAAAAACCCCGAAGATTCGGGGTTTTTATTCATACTGCTTTTTCTTTATTAATTACTTAGTTTCACTAGAAGAAGCCTAACGGGTCGATGCTGTAGCTAATCAGCAAGTTCTTAGTATTCTGGTAGTGATCCAGCATCATCTTGTGCGTTTCGCGCCCGATACCCGATTTTTTGTAACCACCGAACGCTGCGTGTGCAGGGTAAGCGTGGTAACAGTTAATCCAGATCCGGCCAGCTTCAATATTACGGCCCATACGATATGCAACGTTCGCATCACGTGTCCAAACACCTGCGCCTAAGCCATATTCAGTGTCGTTTGCGATTTCCAACGCTTCAGCCTCATCTTTAAATTTGGTGATAGCAATCACTGGGCCAAAGATTTCTTCTTGGAAGATTCGCATCTTGTTGTGGCCTTCCAACATGGTTGGCTGAATGTAGTACCCCTGGTTGATAGACTCTGGCTGTTCTGACACTCCACCACCAAAGACCACTTTTGCGCCTTCTTCACGGCCGATTTCCAGGTAACTTAAAATCTTATCAAACTGTTCTTGAGAAGCCTGAGCACCAACTTGAGTATCGGTATCGAGCGGATTACCTTGTTTAATCAGCTGTGCACGTTCCGTCAGTTTCTCTACAAACTTGTCATAAATCGCTTCATGAACCAGTACGCGAGATGGACAAGTACAAACTTCACCTTGGTTGAAGAAACCAAGTAACGTACCTTCGATACACTTATCAAGATACTCATCTTCGTAATCGAAGATATCTGAGAAGTAGATGTTTGGAGATTTACCACCTAACTCAACTGTCGATGGGATCAAGTTGTCTGCTGCACATTTCAGAATGTGGTTGCCAACTTGCGTAGACCCGGTAAAAGCGAGTTTCGCAATGCGGTTGCTGGTTGCTAATGCTTGACCCGCTTCAGAACCATATCCGTTTACAACGTTGATGACACCAGGAGGAAGAAGGTCACCGATTTTTTCCATCAGAACCAGAATGGATGTTGGGGTTTGCTCTGCTGGCTTCAATACCACACAGCAACCCGCCGCTAGTGCCGGTGCTAGTTTCCAAGCCGCCATCAACATTGGGAAGTTCCACGGAATAATTTGACCAACCACACCAATCGGTTCTGGGAAGTGGTAGCTTGCGGTGTGCTCATCCAGTTCTGCCGCACTGCCTTCTTGTGCGCGAATACAGCCAGCGAAGTAACGGAAGTGATCCACTACTAAAGGTAAATCTGCCGCCAAGGTTTCGCGAACTGGTTTGCCGTTTTCCCAAGTTTCTGCAACTGCAAGCTCTTCTAGATGCTGCTCAATACGGTCAGCAATTTTCAGCAAGATGTTCGAACGTTCTGTCACGCTGGTTTTGGCCCATTTTGCTCTGATGTTGTGCGCGGCATCCAGTGCTAAATTAATATCTTCCTCGCCAGAGCGAGCAACTTTACAATACGCTTGTCCGTTGATTGGTGAGATATTGTCAAAGTACTCACCACCCGTTGGTTTTACCCATTCCCCACCGATAAAGTTATCGTAATGCGATTTAAAGTTAACAATGGCATTTTCACTACCTGGCTGTGCATAGATCATAACTCTTCCTTTTGTTTCTCGTTCAATGTGTTATTGCAGTGTCGTATCGCACTGTTCACAAAGAGCATTACGCAAGTCACACGCCAACTACGCCACACTTGTTGTTAATTAAATGTAAAACTATGATTACCAAGCGATAACAAACCAAGTGAGCGATGTTTGAGCGGATGTATGGTGTGAACACCAATGTTCAAGTGTTCCAAAATGGCACACCCTCACTGTGACAAAATGGTACAGTCATGGAACTTCAACACATTAGCGATAACAATTGGCTTTCAACTTCATGGGTCAGAAGTGAACAAGCGGGTTTAAAACAGCGTCGACGCCCTGAAGATATTCGAGTAACGCCAGCAACGCTCCAAGATAGGCGTCACCAACTCAATTTTTTGCTAGAGGCAGTCACTCAATTTGCGCTCCCTCTGTTTAATCAGCTATTTGCTCATAGCGACAGCCGCTTAATTTTGACGGATTCAGATGGTGTCATCATCGGCAGTTGGGGACAGCCTAGATTTCGTGAGAAGTTGACGGAAATCTCGCTAAGCTCTGGAGCATGCTGGCAAGAAAAGGTCAAAGGCACCAACGCGATTGGTACAGCTTTGGTTGAAGCAAAGCCCGTTTCTGTTATTGGTGATCAGCACTTTATCCAACACCATCGTTTTATTAGCTGTTCGGCTAATCCTATTTTCGATCATCTTGGTAACCTCATTGGCGTATTAGATATTACGAGCGAGCAAAAGAGACATGACTTCTCAACGCAAGTACTAGTACAAAACATGGTCCAGCAAGTGGAGAATCAACTACTTAACTTGATTCCACAAGGGCATATTCGTGTGGATTTAGCGTGCGAAAAAGGTTTACTGAATAGTGGTTGGCAAGGAATTATCATTGCAAATGAAGACGGACAAGTTTTGGCTCACAATCAAGTAGCCTCTCAACTTTTTGCGCAAAAAAATATCATTGGGCAATCCTTAGACGACATTCTATCCACTCGGGGAAATGAGCACCCTTTCGTTTTCAAAACAAAACCGCTTGCCGATAAAGATAGCAAGGTCAAGTCTCGGGCTGTAGCGGCGTCCAATGATCTTTATTATGGCGACTCCGCTGTTGAGCACTGTTGGCAGCAAGCCAATCGCGTCATCGATAAAGACATCAGTTTGTTGATTCTCGGAGAAACTGGTGTTGGCAAAAACGAGTTTGTAAAAGCACTCCATAAAAACAGCCAGAGAAAAACGGGACCGTTGGTTTCCGTCAACTGCGGAGCGCTACCAAAAGATCTGGTTGAATCTGAATTGTTTGGCTACGTAGCCGGTGCCTTTACTGGCGCAAACAGCAAAGGCTATCAGGGAAAAATTCGCCAAGCGCACAAAGGGATTTTGTTTCTGGATGAAATCGCGGATTTACCCTTGGAAGCTCAAAGCCGCTTGCTCCATGTATTGCAAGATAAAACCGTGCTTCCCGTGGGTTCAAACCAAAGTATTCAAGTCGATACGCAAATCATTGCAGCCACGCATAAAGATCTGGAACATTTGGTCAGCGAAGGATTGTTCCGCCAAGATTTGTTTTATCGCCTTAATGGCTTGATCATTGAGCTACCTCGCTTTGAGAAACGTGATGACAAACGACAACTGATTGAGAACATTCATCGGCGTCACACCGAATCTGAACAACAGCTTTGCCCTCACCTCCTTTCTCTGATGCTGTCTTACTCATGGCCAGGAAATTTGCGTGAACTCGATAGTTTAATCAAAGTATCCGCCTTAATGGCGCAAGGTGAAGAAATATTGAAACTCACACACGTCCCAGCCCACCTAAGTAAGAAACTAAGCCAAGCTCAAGAAGGAGCAGCATCGGCTGAACCAACTTCAGAACTGCGTGCAACCGTCGAAGATAAGTTGCTCAAAACATATCAAGCCAACCAGGGGAACATTAGCAAAACGTCTCGTATGCTTGGTGTGAGCCGAAATACCATTTACAGAAAATTGAAAAACCTTGGCATATTAAGTTAATTCTACGACCTCAGATATAAAAAGAGCACCGTTGCGGTGCTCTTTCTCTTTGAAACCTAGCTTACAGGCCGCCTTGTTGTTGTGCCTGTTTTACTAATGCCTGACGTTGAGTTTCCTTCTCAGAGATCACTTGATTGTCCTTGTGCATTTCCTGTTCCAATTCTGCTGGAATGAAAACAAAGTACTTGTTAAGAGTCATCTTAGAACCTCAATTTGCTGTGTTAATTACCTTCTTGGTCGACGTAAACAAAACCAGAAAAACATGTTTTACTGGATCCTTGTTGCTAGTTTCAAAAAATAAAGGATGTTCATATAATAAACATCCTCCATGTGGGCGCTAATTATAGGCGTAGTTTAAAGGCTTACCTAGCACTCTTTTTCACCTTTTGTGCAATCTGAGTTTCGATCGAAAAACGGGTTTAATTGCCCGTAGTTACTAAGGTATTGTTAAAAAGAGAAAAAAGCTTTTACTGTAACTGACGACAGGGATGAGCTTACGAGTGTAGGTTCACTTGCAATTGTGTATCGTAGAGTTCGAATACGATAATAATAACGCTACATGCCCTTAATCTGCGTAGTTAAAAACTTTGAAGTGATAGACAACCGAAGTCATATCTGTGCAACTCAGTTTAACGATTTGTCTACCAGTTCAATATTTCACCTTTTTTGAGAAATCTTTAGCCACTTTTTTGTGTGAAACGCCCCAAAAGAGCAGACAATTAAAAGTGTGGCATATGACCACAATTGTCTATCCCCACTTAGCTTCGGGAGGCGTTTATGAAAAGTAACAAACTTGGCCATGTGATGTCTTTCAGCAGGATGTTTTCCTTCATCGCATTCTTGACGGCCACATTCGCATGGATTCTCAGCATGTACGCCCTATTTACTGTTTCTTTAGTGGCTCTTGTGGTCAGTGCAATTCTCTACCTAAAAGACAGGTTTTATCAAAACAAGAAAACGACCACTGAAAAGAGCGCCTAGGCGCTCTTTTCTATTGAATGTCATTTCTGTGTGACTTGATATAGTTATCAATCCGTTCGAGTTCGTGAAAATAACCATACATACCAATACGATTAATTTCTGGTTCTATACAGTATTTTTCTTCTTTTACCATAGCTTCTACAAACATTCCGCTTGATGCAATTGTGAAAGGTGGACACGCTGAGTAACCATTATTTTCTGCAATATACTTCAATCGCCCAAATTCAAAAATTTGACCTGGAATAGCAACGATAAGGGACAAGACAATTGTTATAGTTATCACTTTAATCGGCACTTTGACTAACTGAGTCATTCGATCAAATAAAATATAGACCAATAATGTAGGGCACAAGAGTAAGCTTGCGATACTTAAAACATATGACGCATCAATGTAGACCACTTGAAAACCACTACTGAGCTGAAGCGGTAGAGATTCGAAAACGAAATGATGATAAAGGCGATAGATGGAGTAAGTAATCAGTAATATGAACATAAGCAACACGAAAGCTGTGTGAAATGGATGCTTCTGTTGTGTCATTTCTATTACCTTATAGTTGAGGAGACGGCAGAGAGCGGCTTAGCTTCACTCTTCGAAGAGAAATATTAAACTGCTAGCAAATGCATGCTCTCCCATTTCTGAGAAGTGCGTGACGAATCAACGTTTAATGTAACTTTTAAATCTACCAATATCTTACAGACACAAAAAAGGATGCCACTTGGGCATCCCTTTATATCTTTATATTTAGTCGGTTTACTTAAAACGATTACACGTCGTAAGTTGTAGACGCTGTGTCGCCGCCTGTACCAGTCCAGTTAGTGTGGAAGAATTCACCACGTGGACGGTCAATACGCTCATAAGTGTGAGCACCGAAGTAGTCACGTTGAGCTTGAAGCAGGTTCGCTGGTAGACGAGCTGTTGTGTAACCGTCTAGGAAAGATAGCGCAGAAATCGTACATGGCATTGGGATACCAGACTCTAGAGACTTCGCTGCTACTTTACGCCATGCTGCTAGGCTGCCTTGTAGGATGTTTTTGAAGTACTCATCAGAACCTAGGAATGCGATGTCTGGATTCGCTTCGTACGCATCACGGATGTTGCCTAGGAACGCAGAGCGGATGATACAACCACCACGCCACATTAGGGCTACGTTACCGTAGTTTAGGTCCCAACCGTTCTCGTTCGATGCTTCGCGCATTAGCATGAAGCCTTGAGCGTAAGAGATGATCTTAGAAGCTAGTAGCGCTTGACGTAGTGCATCAACCCACTCTTGCTTGTCGCCTTCAACTGGAGTGATTGTCTTACCGAATAGAGATTCAGCTTCAACACGTTGGTCTTTCAGTGCAGATAGACAACGAGAGAATACAGACTCAGAGATAAGTGTTAGTGGAATACCTAGGTCTAGTGCGTTAATACCAGTCCATTTACCAGTACCTTTTTGGCCTGCTGTGTCTAGGATCTTCTCAACGAGAGGCTCACCGTCTTCATCTTTGTAGCCAAGGATGTCAGCCGTGATTTCAACAAGGTAGCTGTCTAGTTCAGTCTTGTTCCAATCAGCGAATACTGCTTGCATCTCGTCTGCAGACATACCAAGACCGTCTTTCATGAACTGGTAAGCTTCAGTGATAAGCTGCATGTCGCCGTATTCGATACCGTTGTGTACCATCTTAACGAAGTGACCAGCACCGTCGTTACCAACCCAGTCACAACATGGCTCACCAGCGTCAGTTTTCGCAGCGATACCTTGGAAGATAGGCTTAACCGCTTCCCATGCTTCAGCAGCACCGCCAGGCATGATAGATGGACCGAAGCGCGCACCTTCTTCACCACCAGACACACCAGTACCGATGAAGTGGATACCTTTTTCACGTAGTGCAGCAACACGACGGTTTGTATCTGGGTAGTTAGTGTTACCACCGTCAATAATGATGTCGCCTTTGTCTAGCAGAGGTACTAGCGCTTCGATGAACTTGTCTACAACGTCACCAGCGCGAACCATCAACATTACTTTACGCGGCGTTTCTAGCTTCTCTACTAGTTCTTCTAGAGAGTATGCACCGATGATGTTCGTGCCTTTTGCTGGACCTTCCAGGAACTCGTCTACTTTAGCAGCAGTACGGTTGTGAGCAACCACTTTAAAGCCGTGATCGTTCATGTTTAGGATAAGGTTTTGACCCATTACTGCTAGGCCAATTACACCGATATCACCTTTCATTGTTTCTCTCCAATTTTATTTCATCGACGAGCAGCGTCTTAAGCAATTTTTGCTGCCGCGTCTAAATCTAAATACCATTCCGTTAGGCCCGATTTCGCTTGAATCTTAGCCGCTGGGTATGGCAGTGCGTGTGCTGGTGAACTGTTAATTTCTTCAACAATGTCCGCTTTTCCTGCACCAAGCACTAAGTAACTAATGCGTTTCGCTGCTTCTAATACGCGTGCGGTTTTCGACACACGAAGTTGGCCCGATTCAGGATGCGACGCCACAAGAGATAGGTTCGCATCATCATAATTCGTTTGGCCAGGGAACAGAGAAGCTGTATGACCATCTGCACCAACGCCTAATAAGATCCAGTCAAACACAGGTGTGCCGTTTTCACTCGGGATCACCTCTGCCATCTCTTTTGCAAAGCGCTCGGCTTCTGCTTTAGGCTCATCTTCGCCACGGATGCGGTGAATGTTTTCCGCAGGAATATTTACTTGGCTAAACAACAACGTGTTCGCTTCACCGTAGTTGCTTTCTGCATCGTCAGGGGCAACACAACGTTCGTCACCCCACCAAAAGTGGAGGTTTTCCCATTGAATGGAGGTTGCGTAAGCCTCTGAAGCCAGTAGTTTAAACAGCATTTTAGGAGTGCTGCCGCCAGAAAGAGAGATGTGAACAGGTCTGCCCATTTCGCTAAACGCTTTCATATCGTTAGCTAGGCTTTCAACTACCTGTTCTGCTGTTTGGTAGATCTTATGGTTGATCATAGTTCACAGTAATCCGTATCTGTTAAGTTTTTACATGGGAAACGCCAAGCGCGGCCATCACGCTGTAACAAGTCATCTGACTCTTTAGGTCCCCAAGTGCCGCATGCGTACCCGAAGAGGGATTGTGGATCTTGCTTAAAATCTAAGATTGGCTGTACGTATTGCCAACACGCTTCCACCGCATCACTACGTGCAAATAGCGTAGCATCACCATTCAAAGCATCAAGTAGAAGGCGCTCGTATGCCGTTAGCATTTGCGTTTCTTGCAGGTCAGCGTAATGGAAGTTCATTTTCACTTCCTTCGCTTCAAAGCCTGCGCCTGGCTCTTTCAAGCCAAAGCTCATTTGAATGCCTTCGTCTGGTTGAATACGAATGATCAGCTTGTTTTCTGGTGCGTTTTGACCAAACACAGGATGCGGTGTTTGTTTAAAGTGGATAACCACCTCAGTAACGCGTGTTGGAAGACGCTTACCAGTACGCACGTAAAATGGCACGCCATTCCAACGCCAGTTGTTGATGTACGCTTTCAAACCGATGTAAGTCTCTGTACGAGAATCGTCTGCAACTCCCGGCTCTTCACGGTAGCCGCGTAGGCTTTGCCCACGGACTTCAGACGCCGTGTATTGGCCTAATACTAGGTCATTGCGCAGAGCGTTTTCGTCTAATGGCTTTAGGCATTGAAGCACTTTTACCACTTCATCACGCATCGAGTCTGCATTGATTTGCGCTGGTGGTTCCATACCTACCATTGCTAATACTTGTAGCAAGTGGTTTTGGAACATGTCGCGCACAGCGCCAGAGTTGTCGTAGTAACCACCACGTTCCTCTACGCCAAGGAATTCTGCGCCTGTGATTTCAACGTAATCAATGAAGTTACGGTTCCAAAGCGGCTCAAACATCGCATTAGAGAAACGAAGCACAAGTAGGTTTTGTACCGTTTCTTTACCTAAGTAATGGTCAATTCGGTAGATTTGATGCTCTTGGAAGTGCTCGTGAATTTCTTTGTCCAGAATACGCGCCGATTCAAGATCATAGCCGAATGGTTTCTCAATGATCAGGCGTTTCCAGCCATCCTCTTCACTGTTAAGACCATGTGCTGCAAGACTTGCAGGGATCACACTGTATAAACTTGGTGGGGTTGCTAAGTAAAAAAGCGTATTGCGTTGCTCGAATTGATATTCGTCCGCAAGTTGGTCTAAGCGAGAAGATAGCTTACCGTAATCTTGTGTGTCAGAAGTATTAATTGCTTGGTAGTGCAGATGGTTAATAAATGCATCAAGCGTTTCTGGCTCAGTCTTTTCCATTTCCTGAAGCGATTTTTTCAGCTTCGCGCGGTAAGACTCATCACTGTATTCAGTGCGACTTACACCCAGAATGGCAAAATTCTCTGGAAGCTGCTTGTTCGCGTAGAGGTGGTATAAAGCAGGAATGAGCTTACGGTACGTAAGGTCACCTGAAGCACCAAAAATAACGATGCTGCTGTTTTCTGGTATTACCATCATCTTTCCCTTAAAAACGAGGTACTTATTGTGTGCCCGGATACGGCTAGAGAATGAGCCAACCCTATCAATGGCACCTCAAAATAGAAAATTGGTCTTACCTATTACGTTGATAGGTAAAGTCTATGGGCCCAAAGAACCTTAAGAAGTTGCATTTCCGATTCTTGGAAACACGACGTATTGAGGTCATTTAAGTCACTTATGTCTCAAAAGTACACACTGTACTCGCTGGAGGAGAGTCCGACACGGGGCAATATTGTCTACGACTATTTGATTTACATCAACACTTGCCAGTGCAAACGTTTAAATAAGTTGCACAAAACGTCATAAGCGATTGTATTTTATTGATAAAAAAAGTTTCATCTGAACGCTACAAAATTTAAGCAAAAACTCTAATATGGGTAAAAATTACTCATACTTGCAATCCATTACAGTTTTATCGTGATCTGTGTTACTTACTTTTTATTTCATCATCCTATTGATAATGATACTCAATTAAAGATAATGAAATCACTATTAATGTGAAAGTAGAACGCCATGAAATCAAGCGCCATTAACCCACATCCCATTAACCGAATACAATCGGTGCTTGACTACATTCACACCAACTTAGACAGCACTCTGAGCGTAGATGAAATATCAAAAGCAAGTTGTTGGTCGCGCTGGCAACTGCAACGCGTATTTCAACAACACACTGGCGTATCCGTCGCTCACTACATCAGAGAGCTTAAACTTAGCCTTGCGGCTGAGCGCTTAATCCATACTTCTGACCGCTCGTTAGATATAGCGATAGAAATGGGATTTACATCTGAACACGCATTTAGCCGAGCGTTCAGGAATATGTTTTCAAAAAGCCCCCGCGAATATCGAAAAACGCAACAACTCTCCGGGTTGAGGCAACCTTTGACGCTGCGTAAGACACCAGAAGAAGAGAAAAAACATCAGCGCTTTATTGAAGTTCGAATAGAAACAAAACCGGCTTTTGAACTTGCTGGTTATCATGAACCTATTCACGGATTGTTTTCCGCTACGCCCGATTTCCAATCCAAAGTACCGTCACTTTGGTCACGTCTTTATTCATCTGAAAACCTTAATAATTCGGAAAGTACTTACTTTGGCGTGATTGATGTGACGCAAGCGTATTCAAACAACCAACAACTTGAGTATTGGGCAGGTTATGAGTGCAGTCCAACAGCAAACGCACCAAGATCAACGAACTCTTCCAACTCGGGGTTAGACCTCTTGGCTGTTCCTGAGCAAACCTACGCCGTCATTACACACATAGGCAAAGCATCAGAGCTCGCCTCAACGCTGGAATGGTTTATTTTACATTGGCTACCCTACTCTAATTATCATGCTATCGATGGTTATGAGTTAGAGCTTTATCCAGAAGGTTATGATGTTGATAGCGAACAAGCACAAATGCAGTATTGGATTCCTGTCGAGCCAAACGACTCGCTATCTTTAAAACCTAAGAACAGAAGAATAAGTTCCAAAGATTAGTGTTTTGCACCAAATTGTTAACTTTTCCTATTTCTTTGAATATAGAATACAAATAACAATCATTATCAATAAATAGAAAAAGTAGTGGAATTTATAAATATGGAAAGTCCGATTCGATTTCATCGTTCAGCGGTTGCTATCGTCGTATCCGCATTGCTCGCTGGCCACGCCAATGCGACTGAGAGCGTATCCCAACACGAAACGATTACGGTGCTAGGAGAAACATACCGAAACACCGCAACTAAAACCGTTTTAGAACCGGAGGAAACACCGCAAGCGATCACGGTAATCACTAAAGATGACATGGACCTACGCGGCGTAAACTCGGTGAGCGAAGCATTACGTTATGCGCCTGGCGTAAATACAGAATTGCGTGGTGGTGCCGTTTCCCGACTTGACCTATTCAATATTCGTGGTTTTATTAACTACACCAACTTTTATGATGGTCTTCCTTTGCTGTACAACGGTTGGAACCTTCAACCGCAGGTCGATTCCGTTGCTCTTGAGCAAATCGAGGTTTTTAAAGGGCCAACGTCTGTTCTTTACGGCAATATTCCACCAGGAGGTATGGTCAACATTATCGCCAAGGCGCCTCAGTCAACACCCTCGCACTCTGTCTCGATTAGTACTGGGACTAACAACCTAAAAGAACTGACGTTCGACACCACAGGACAAATTGGTGATTCTAATGTGGATTACCGTATCGTCGGCCTGGCAAAACAGCGAGATGGTCAAGCCGATACGTCTGAAGATGAACGTTATGTACTCGCCCCATCTTTCAATTGGCAAGCGACAGAAAGCACATTAGTGAACGTGAATGTTTACTATCAAAATGATCCATCAGCAGGTATCTACACGACTGTGCCTGCATCTGGCTCAGTGATTAAAAACCCACTTGGCTCGATGTCACCAAGCACTTATTTAGGGGATGAGGACTGGAACACTTACGAACGCGAAGTTCTGATGATGGGTTACAAAGTCCAACACGACTTTAACAACAATTGGCAATTTCTACAGAATGCCCGCTACATGACCGCCGATGCCTATCAGGAAAACACATATAACGGTGCACTTGAAGCGGATAACCGTACCGTTGGTCGAAATGCCTATTTAACCGATGAAAAGTCCAAATCCTTTGTGATTGACAACCAACTATCGGGCTACATTAAAACAGGAAATTTTGAACATAACTTATTGTTCGGGCTTGATTATCAGTATCTAGACTCAGATGTAAAATACAAAGACACGCTTGGGTATTCGCTAACTCAGGACATTTTTAATCCTGACCACAACAGCATTGATCGTAATGCACTGAATTTCCAATACAAACAAAACTTGGATATCAAAACGAAGCAGATTGGCGTTTATTTCCAAGATCAAGTTCGTTACGACCAACTTGTAATGATTGCAGGTCTTCGTTGGGATAAATACGATTCAAATACAGACGCCGTTAGCGATTATCTAGGAACAGTATCCAAGAGCAAGGAAGAGTTAGACGATACCAACGTATCTTTCCGAGTCGGTGGTTTGTATGAGCTAGATTTTGGTCTCTCGCCATACCTTACTTACTCGGAAAGTTTCGAGCCAATTGCGGGTGCCGACTCTTCTGGTAAAGCATTTGAGCCATCAACCGGTCATCAATGGGAGTTAGGCTTTAAATACGCACCATTATCTGGTGATATCTCAGGTAACTTAGCACTCTTCCATATTACGAAGAAAAACGCGATCTTGACCGATCCGAATAATCCATATGCACCGAACTATCAAGCGGGCGAAGTGGTATCACAAGGTATTGAACTTGAGGCAAAATGGCAAGCCACAGCACAAGCTGATTTCACTCTAGGCTATACATATACCGATATGGAGATTACCGAGGACAGTTATTACAACCAAGAAGGTAAAACGCCGGTTTGGGTACCTGAGCAAACGGCCTCTCTATGGGCCAATTACTTCTTTGAAGGAAATCTTTCAGGCCTTCGTACCAGTGCTGGCGTTCGCTATGTCGGAGAAGCACAAATTGATGCACAGAATAGTCAAAAAGTACCGGACTACACCTTGTTTGATTTAGCAGCAAGTTACGATTTCTCAACGGTATCTGAATCAATGAAAGGGGCTAGCGTCACACTTTCTGCAAGCAATCTATTCGATAAAGAATACTATTCTTGTTACGACAAAAATAACTGTTGGTTTGGCGCTGAGCGCTCTATCGAAGCGAAGTTAGAATACAACTTCTAACCTCTTAGAACGGAACAGCAGTAATTTGTAAAGCGATGGTTTCTACAATAAGCCATCGCTTTTTATTTTGCATAGAGCATCAATATAAACGCTACCTTGTCACTTTTTTATAGCACCTTTCTGGCCTACCAACAGAGCCATAGTTTAAATCAGCCTCTAGTTCACCAGTGCTGATAAGATACTCCAAATAGCGCCTCGCCGTTGTTCGGCTCGCGCCGATCTTTTCGCCTGCCTCATCAGCGGTCAGCACACTGCCATTTGGGAACAACTCTCTGATCTTGTCTAGGGTTACACCATCAATCCCTTTTGGTAATCGGTTCGGCAAGTTGTCTTGATTGGCATGAGACTGCAGCATTTTATCAACGAGGTTCTGATCCAAACTCTCTACGATGTCTAGTTGTTGGCGTTGGGACACATACTTTTTCAGTGCGGCATCTAAGCGTGGAAACATCACGGGTTTTAACAGGTAATCGACAACGCCACCCCTCATCGCCTGTTGTAATGTATCGACATCCCTTGCGGCTGTAATCAAAATGACATCACACGTTTGGTTACTTGCACGCAGTGTATTTAGTATCTCAAGCCCTGTGCCATCGGGAAGATAGACATCCATCAATAGTAAATCTGGCTTAAGAATGTCGAGTTGCATTTCCGCTTCCATTCTCGTGGTCGCAATTCCAACCACTTCCAAACCTGTCAGTTGGCTTAAGTATTTGTGGTGCAGCTCAGCAATAGCCAGATCATCTTCAATGATCATTACGCGAGTCGCCATACTCATAATTGTTCTTCCTTGGGTAAGTACACCGTTATTCTTGTCCCATAATTTGTATTGGGTATCATCTCAACATGGCCGTGATATCGAGTAGCAAGCTGATTGACAAGGTGTAACCCAACACCTCGATTTTGACGAGATTTCGTCGAAACGCCTTTTGTAAATAATGTTTGTGGATCCATTGTTTTTGGGAGGCCACAGCCATGATCTATCACCTCAAGTATCACTTCATTTCCGTAATCGCTAACGGACACATCAATGTTTCTGCGTTCTGACGCAACATTTGATTCATCGCGAATTGAAGTTAACGTGGCATCGAAAGCGTTATCAATCAAATTACCCAAAATTGTGACTAGGTCTTCCGAATTTAGCCACTCAGGCAGGGGCTCCAGACGACTGCCTTCCTCAACCACCAGTTGTAAGCCTAACTCGCGAGCACGTTCAGTTTTTCCAAGCAACATACCTGCAATTAGCGGGTCTTTAACGGTATCTCTTAAAAACTCAATCATTGCCTGATAGTGTGCGGTTTCTTGTCCAATTAACTTTTGCACCGCATCAAGTTCACCCATTTGTACTAGCCCACTAATGGTGTTGAGCTTATTGCGATGCTCATGGGTCTGTGAACGTAACAAATCTGCATATTCCTTGGTTTGTGATAGCTGCTCGGTTAGATCATTGATTTCATCCCTTAAACGGAAACTCGATACCGCCCCCACGATTTTTCCATCAACATAAATTGGAGAGCGATTTGCAATCAGGCGCTTATGATTAAGGAATATTTCAATATCATGATCTTCCTGCCCGCTTTCTAACACTGTATATAGATCGCTATCACGCAGCGTATCAGTCAAAGGTTTATTGAGCGCTGATTCTCTATCAATACCGAGAATCTGGCAGGCACTACGATTTATCGAGCGAAGTATCCCTTGGGCATCAATGCTTAACACGCCCTCTTTGATGGTGCTCATCGTCACTTCTAATTCGCCGTACAACCGCCCTATTTCTTCAGGCTCAAAGCCTAAAATGGCGCGCTGAAACTTTCTCGACGCATAATTGGATACAATGGCATTAGCGACGACAACTACGATGACCATTAAAATCAAAAAGGCCAAAAATGGTTCGATGCGGTCTTGCAGTCGGTCGAGCAAATAGCCAACCGAAACCACACCAATGATGTTCCCTTGCTCGTCAAAAATCGCAGCTTTACCACGAACTGAATAACCTAACGAGCCCTGTGCCGTCGAAACATAAGACAACCCCTGTTCTAGCGCTCGACGATTGTCGCCACCTCTCATTGGCTTGCCCAACCGCTCATCAACAGGGTGGATTAAGCGTACTCCCTTATGGTCGCCAATAACGATGAATGCAGCACCTATGGCTTCGGTTAATTCTCTAAAGCGAAGTTGGTATGGCTGGGGGTTTTGGGTTTCGATCATTTCACGAACAACCGCTGAGTCCGCTAAAAAACGGGCAACACCCAGTGCTTTTTCTCCCATTTCTTGCTCTTGATTGATTTTGAGATAAGTGAACCCCGCGGCGACAAGCAATAACAGCTCTATCAACCCCGATAGCGTCATGATAATGAGCATCCGCTTACGAAAGCTGATGGTTTTCCAACTCATTGATACATCCTTGTGATTCACTCTTGAGCGTAACGTTAACACTCAGTTAACAGCATGACGTTGTCGCGGTGATAAATCTGTGAGGAAGGCAAACAAACCGCAGAGTTTACGGTTAATTAATCGACGAGCTGAAACATAAAATTACAACCATTCACCAAATTTAGCATTCCTCTCTGATACTCAATTCCATACATAAATTGCCCTTAAAATCATGATCGCGATCACATCGATTTTAGCGGTTTTTGAGGCGTTTTTAGACTTTACAACGTATAATTTTTAATCAACGAAACCAATGAGAGTTTCGGTTTGAAAGCAGTGAAGCTGGAAGTCTATTAAAAGCTCAACATTGATGTCAGTGGTTTGGACAAAAATAAAACAAAACACAAATACTGACTACATGACAAACACTTAGACACCATCTGAAAACTGGAAAACTATAAACAGAGGTGCATTTATAGTTAGAAGGAACACCAAACATGGAACGCGATACCTTTGGAATATGCCTGAATAAGGCGATGCTGTCAGAGAATATGTATTCAACATTTACACACGTCAGGGCTTATGAAAAAAACGGAGGCGGTACTTCTGATCTCAAAGTCCTGTTATCGTTCCCTCAAATGAGTGGAAAAGATCTATTGAATACGATGCGAGGTTCTCGTCAGCTCGAGTGGAGAGCGGAGTTTCACTGTCCATATACGAAATAAATTTGTAACATCTCCCGCGCCCAGCACAAATATAACTGGGCGCATACTACTGCCCAATTTTCCCTCCTACTTAACACGCAGTTACGAATCCTTTATATTAGAGCTAATACTCTACGACAAAGCAGCCATTATGAAAAAAACAGGAAAGTTTTGGATACTGGGCTTACTTAGCAGCTCGATTTCCCTTGCCTGTCATGCGGCACCGATCACTTTTGATACCGCATGGCAGCTATTGCTAGAAAACAACTATTCTCTTAAAGCTCAACGCTCAAACGTCGAGAACTACCAATACCAAGAGAGTGCCACCAGCAATCTCAACTTACCTCAAGTTACCATTGGCGCGAATTACACGCGTTTAGATACCGATATCACGCTTTCGGGAAAACAGATTCTAGACAGCACAGGAGCACACATTAACGTACCTCCTGCTTTTCAGCCTATTTTTGGTGCCTTAGCTAATACCACTTCGACCATAACCGAGCGCGATATTTTCTCTTCGTCTATTCGTGCCATTTGGCCAATTTTTACTGGTGGTAGAATTTCTGCGGCTCAATCAGCAGCAGAAGGCAAAACGGATGAGGCGAAAAGTCAGCTTTTAATGGAACAACAAGCGCGTTTTGAAGATTTATCGAAGTACTACTTTTCTGTCGTACTGGCAAAGGAAGTACTCGCAACGCGGCAAGCGGTTGAAGCTGGGCTAAAAAAGCATCGAGATTTTGCCATTAAGCTTGAAGAGCAAGGACAAATCGCGCACGTTGAGCGCCTGCAAGCCGAGGCTTCTTTAGATAAAGCATCTGTAGAAACACGTAAAGCAGCCAGCGATTTGAGTATCGCTCAGGCTGCATTAGGTAAATTACTCGCGCAAGATGATGCCGTAGAGCCCGCTGAATCTTTGTTTATCAACGACAGTCTTCCCCCTCTTAGCGCTTTTGTCGATCAAACGCTGCTTACCTATCCGGGGTTAGAACTTCTGAGCGCTAAACACAAACAAGCCTCTAGCTTAATCAAAGCAGAAAAAGGGAAATACTACCCTGAAGTTTATCTTTACGGCGACTACAGCTTGTATGAAGACGATTCTCTCGCAAGCCAAATGAAGCCTGACTGGTTAGTTGGTGTTGGTGTCAGCATTCCACTGATTGAATCATCAGGGCGAAGCGAAAAAGTCAAAGCCGCTCAAAGCGTCGTCTCGCAGGTCGACTCATTAAAGTCCCAAGCCAAACAAGACTTATCGCTGTTAGTCCAAAAGACATACTTGGAGGCTCAGCAAGCCATTGATGAAGTACAAGGGCTCGCATCTAGCATTGAACTCGCTAACGAAAACCTGCGCTTGCGTGAAAAAGCATTTACTCAGGGTCTGTCGTCTTCTCTGGATGTTGTGGATGCACAACTTTATGTCGCGAGTATAGAAACACAACGTTCAGCGGCGCGTTTCCGCTATTTAATATCTTTAACCAAGCTACTCGCATTGAGCAGTGAAATGAACAGCTTCGAACAATATCAAAATACCGCTTATATCCCTGCTTCAACATCCAAAGAGGTGAAATAAATCATGGCAGCTAAATCACTAAAACCCGTTTTACTCTCACTTTGTGCTTTGGGTGTTGCCTCTTGGGTTGGGTATCAATTTTACCAAGCCTATCAACCGGAACCGATCCGCTTACAGGGATTAATTGAAGCCCAGCAATACAGCATTTCCTCAAAAGTCCCAGGGCGTATTGATGAGGTCATGGTACGTAAAGGCGACGATGTAGAGAAAGGTCAGCTTATTTTTACCCTTCATAGTCCTGAAATTGAAGCGAAGTTAGAACAAGCAAAAGCAGGTGAAAAAGCGGCGGACGCCTTAGCTCAAGAAGCTGAGAAAGGCGCACGTGAGCAACAAATCCAAGCAGCAAAAGATCAGTGGATGAAAGCCAAAGCCGCTGCGAATTTAATGGAAAAAACCTACAATCGTGTGAATAACCTTTATAACGATGGCGTGGTTGCAGAACAAAAACGCGATGAAGCTTTAACTCAGTGGCAAGCAGCGAAATACACAGAAAGTGCCGCGTTTCAAATGTACGAAATGGCAAAAGAAGGCGCTAGAAGTGAAACCAAAGTGGCTGCGGCGGAAAAAGCGCGCATGGCATCAGGTGCCGTAGCCGAAGTAGAAGCGTACGCGAAAGATACTCAGATCTACAGCTGGTTTGACGGCGAAGTCTCTCAAGTTCTACTTCAAAGTGGTGAATTAGCACCTCAGGGCTTCCCGGTTGTTACTGTGATAGATACAGAAGATGCCTGGGCGACACTTAATGTGCGTGAAGATTACCTTCAACACTTTAAAAAAGGAGCAACCTTTGATGCCTATTTGCCTGCCTTAAACAAAAATGTTGAGTTCAAAGTAACGCATGTTGCCGTTATGGGTGACTTTGCAACGTGGAGAGCAACCGATGCTTCTCAAGGTTTTGATCTTCGTACCTTTGAAGTAGAAGCTCGTCCAGCTCAACCCGAACCTGAACTGCGTATGGGAATGAGTGTTGTCGTTGAACTTTAATCACAACCACTAGGTTAATGCTATGACGATTAAGATTTCACAGCGGCATATCTTACGACGAGACAAGTGGTTGCTTTCGTGCCTTACTTGGATACCGATTTTGCTCGCGCTGATGATTTGGGGAGTGTTCTCTGCGGGCATTGCCCGGGATCTGCCAATCGGTGTGGTTGATCTACAACATTCCCAACTTTCTCGAAAGCTCATTCAATCTTTGGATGCGTCGTCGAGTCTGGCTGTTAACTATCATTACGCCAGTGCAAGCGAAGCAAAAAATGCGATGATTGAAGGCGATATCTACGCTTACGCGGTCATCCCATCTAAGTTCGACCAAGATATTCTCCAGCACCGCCAACCTCAACTTTCTGTCTTTTACAACAGTCAGTACATTTTGGTAGCGAAACTGATCAACTCTGCCGTTGCGCAAGCACAAGGCTATTTCGACGCTCAGGTTGAAGTAATGGGCAACTTGGCTAAGGGTAACACCACAACGTTAGCAGCGGCTGGACAGGCTGTACCCGTGTCGACACAAATAACCGCATTATTTAACCGTAACAATAACTACGCACAATTTTTGGTAACGGCTATCGTGCCAGCCATTTGGCAAATATGTATTGTAGTAAGCACTATTTTGATTCTTGCCGCGCACTTTCGCATTTATGGTGGAAAGAATAGCTTTGCATTTTTGGGCGAAAAGCCATACGCCAGGCTCACTACCCTATTAAGTCAGTACATTCCGGTCTTTATGGCGCAAGGTGCGTTGTTCTTGTACTGGTTTTATTCCGTGCTTGATTGGCCAATGGAAGGCAGTTTTGTGGTTATGCTATTAGCACAATTGGCGACGGTTATCGCCTGTATCATTATGGGAGCGTTGTTCTTCTTCTTGTCGATGGATCCTGCACGTGCGATGAGTTTTGCTGGCGCATTTACGGCTCCAAGCTTCGCGTTCATGGGAATTACATTCCCAGTTTCTGACATGAACACGCTCGCTTATGCATGGCGTTCATTATTGCCGATTACCCATTACATTGAAGTACAAGTGAGTCAAGCAAGCTATGGAGCATCGGCCGCACAATCTTTAAGCTCGCTATGGCCTATGATTGGTTACGTTGTGCCCCTGCTCATTACCGCAGCCTTGATGGGTAAACATCGAACAGCTTCATCAACACGCCAAGCGAAGGAGGCGGTATGACATTGTGGCAACTGATTAAAGCGGAACTTAAGGCCGTTCTAACCAATCCAGTCGTTACGTTGACCGTGTTTGGTGGTGTCGTATTTTACTCGTTTTTATACCCTTTGCCTTATGCACAACAAACGCCTCGTGAACAACCAATCGCGATTGTTAATCTAGATGGTAGTCAGACGAGTTTAAAGCTAGAACGTATGGTTGATGCCACTCCGCAAGTCAACGTAGTCACTCGACTTCATACGATTGCCGATGCAAAGCAAGCATTTTTACAACGAGAGATCACCGGTTTTTTAGTCATACCAGAACACTTTTACAAAGACCTAATGCTAGGTAAAAGCCCGACTCTGGTCTACGCTGCGGACGCCTCGTATTTTCTCGTGTACGGAACCGTGGTAGAAGGATTGGCCCAAGCTGGAGGCACATTAGGGGCCCAAGTGAAAGTCAGTAAAATGGTGATAGATGGTGTGCCCATGAGTATGGCTAGCCATAATTACTCTGCTATTAAGCTTAATATGAAACCAACGTTCAACCCAACCATGGGTTACATCGAATACGTAGTGCCGGCAGTATTTGTTCTGATTTTACAACAAACGTTGATCATGGCGGTTGGATTACAAACGGGAACACAGCGTCATGGTCGTGGCTATTGGTCACAAGTATCAACGGGATCGCTGCTGCTTGTGAGAACGTTAGTATTTGTGGCAATTTATTATTTACTCGGCGCCTATTATTTTGGTTTTAGCTTCGAACGTTTAAACGTAAACCATATCGCCAATGCGGGCGAATTGCTGGCTATGTTGTTCCCGTTCTTTTTAGGTTGTTGCGGACTAGGCTTCTGGCTAGGTTACTTATTACCTCGGCGTGAACTTGTCACCTTAGTCGTCTTAGTGAGCTCTATGCCGCTCATTTTCTTGGCTGGTTTTATTTGGCCAATTGAAGCCATACCTACTCCCTTATTATGGATTGCTGATTTAAGCCCAAGCACTTGGGCGATAAAAGCTTTCTTAGCGCTAAACCAAATGGGGGCAACCTGGCAACAAGTCGCTCCACATTGGACGGCGCTTTGGGCACTCACCGTGCTTTGGGGTAGCGTTGCGTACTGGATTGCTAAGCGAAGTAACAAGCCAGTTGTAACAGAGAGCTTGGGGTGACAGCTGACATTTTTTATTACTATAAAAAAAGCCGGGTAACTAAACCCGGCTGAAAATCTGCGTCCTTGCAGCGGACATATGGTAAAAACACTTTTTGCTCTGGGCTTACCCATTGAGCGAGGTTAGATTAAGCCAAAAACTATGGACTCCATACTCTCATATAGAGGGTTATATCCTTCCAATAGACATTAGCTCTTCGCTAGAACGATAACGTTTTTCAGACACAAAAAAACAAGACTCACATTGAGTCTTGTTGTTGATAGGGATGAGCAGGATACATGTCGCCGCTAAGTCATATCACGGATTATTTTCTCTCGGTATTCTGTAACGACCTTCATGATTGAATTTTTTACATCACCGACTTGCTTAGAGGGTTGGCACCATAGGCCAAAACCAAACTTAAAACCTTCCAATAATTCAGAAGCTTCCACTGGCTCTATATGATTATTAGAAAACTCCGAATGGGCAAACGTTCTGGGGAGAATCGCCCATCCTAAACCTGCTTCAACCATTTTCACTACAAGGGCCAATTGGTCGACCTCTTCATGGTTCGAACTTACGATGACTTTTTCGCCCATTCCTTCTTCAATAAGAGACCGCAGTACAAATTGTTTACTATTCCTCAAGGCTGTCAATACTCGATCTGGTGCCATAGAAGCGAGTTCACCACCTTTCTGGACGAAAGGAACAAATTCAAAATGACCTAAAAACGTCGCATCCAGACTATGTATTGCTCGACTATCATGCACATTGACAATACCGAATTGATACTCACCATTCTGTAAACCCTCTTTAATTTCGTTGCGATTACGAACAAGAAAGTTAACTCGCATCATCGGAAAATCTGCCGCTAATTGAATACGAAGCAATACGAGAAAACGGTGTGGTATAGCGCTTGAATAGGCGATACTAACATTCTCTAACCCACCGTAAGCCAGACTTAATGCGACTTTATCGAAAGTACGTGCTTGTTCGATGGTTTGCTTAGCATAGTGGTAAAGAAGATGACCATCTTCTGTCGGTTCTACCGAGCGCCCCACTCGCTCAAACAGGTTGACCGCCAGTTGATCTTCAAGATTGGTAATCACCTGCCCTATTGTGGTTCGGTGCTTATTGAGTTTGACCGCCGCCTTACTAAACGAAAGCTGTTCATAAACGGTTACGAACGCGAGAAGTTGTTCAAAACTAAAATTCATAGGTTGTGCTTACTTTTTAGAGTTATCTAATTAAATTACCACAAGATCGTAGAATTGCTACTTGGTAACGGAAACAATCTGCGTTTGAATTCCTTCTCGACGACACAAAAAAACCTACTAGCTTCAGTAGGTTTTCTCTCACTTAGTTGTACTCAACGACACGAGCTAAATAGTTGAATTCTCCTGAGTCACCATAGTAATCACGGTAGACATCGACACTGAAATATTTAGGTTGATCAGCGTAAATGTGGTCAACGACTTTTTGCTCAAGTGACTCCAACGTTTCACCGACCTGAGAGTACACGAACTGCTTGTTAACTTTTTCCAATTTACGTTTTTTCGCTTCTTTGTGTGACACATAGTTGTTGATCTCTTCCCACTTTCCCACGAACTCGACCGCCACGTAACTCGAGTTCTCGTCAATCATGATAAAGGCTGCACCTTCTTCTTTGATTGCAGACAGTTGCTGCATATCACTATCCACTTTTTGCTGGTCAAGATGGGCTCCACTTTGGGCGAATGCAGTCGCGGAAGCGGTAAGCATCATGAGTGTAAGAACGGCTTTTTTCATTGTATCGTTTTCCTGTATTAAGGGAGTTCAGTTACCCAAAGTTGCCCTTGGGTGGCTTTTTTGAATCCATATTCGTAAATCGTCAGCAAGTAGCGGTGATCGAACATATCTTTCGTTACTTTGGCGTATCTAAAATCTTGATCAATGTAGGTAAACTGCATCTCGATATCGTTGATTTCACTGATGTATTTCATTCGATAGAGATCACCACGAGTTTGCGCTAGCGTAAGGTTTGAGACACTTTTCGATACCAAGTCCAAACCTTTGTCTTTTAGTGGACGATACGGCGCTTTTAACGCACCATTGCGAATCACATCCAACTGAGGCGCTTTTTCTAACCCCAAAGCATCTGAGATTTGTTGATAGTTGAAGTTAGACGGATTAAAGAACACCTGCGCTGCGAGACCACCATCTACGTGTAACTCCTCAAGAGTTTCTCCATCATGTTCAACATCGATAAATTGTGGAGGGAAAACACCAGGGATCGATGCGCTCGCAGCAAGCACCTTGTAAATCAGTTCAGATTTGTCCGCTAAATCACTGTTCGCAATCGCACCAATATTCCAAATCACCAGTTCGCCTGAATCAAAATGGGTACTGCCAATAAAGAGGCGTTTACCATTGCGGTGTTGCTGCGCCATCGCCTCGATCATGGGCTCAGGGTAAGCGTCTGCGATGAAATCATAGAGGTTCTCACCATCGGTAAACGCGTCCTTAAACAGGGTATTTAAGAAGTTCTTCTTACCCAAAATATTCTTATCATTGATGTTGAGCATGACTTCTTTCATCTTTGGCATCGCATCACCGCCAATGAAAACAAAAGGAGCGATTAGGGCACCAGCACTGACTCCAGTAATGATGGCATAATCTTTTAGCTCCCCCTTTTCCTGTAGCCCCATCAAAACGCCGGCCCCGTATGCGCCGTTTACGCCACCACCCGATAAGGCCAAAATATTGAGCTGGTCACCCTCTACTTTGATCGGTGTGGTTTGATTGTGCGCTGAGTAGAGAAAATCCGGCGCTTCATTGGCCCACATTCGAAGTGGCTCATTTGGTGTCGAACTCGCGATCTCGACATCTTTATAGTTGCTTTGAGAAACACGAACATCCAGCGTATGAGGTGAACTACAAGCTACCATCAACAGCGAAAGTGCAACCGTCACACCAGAGGAAATTAAACGATTCATAATCAGTCTCATTTAATGTTCTCTGGCGTATGACCAGAGACTCAGTTTGAAGTTAATTGGGTCAAAATGAAGTCCGTTTCGTTGTGTGGAGTTACTATAGCTAGGCACGGCTAAACCCCATAATCGCGATTGTAGGATGCTATCCATCAAAGCAATTATGCCAAGTTTCTATATGCTAACTTTACGCTTCTCCGTTAATTAGGTACTGCGCTAAGCAATTTTCACGACGTTGAACTCATGCGTCGGTTCGACAAATTCGTATTGGGCATTGATCGTCTGTAGCTCCCATGTGCCATAGCCTTTGGTGATCTCCAATACACCGTAAACGGCGTTATGTGTATGACGAAAGGCTGCGACAGGAGACATCTTCTTCACCAAACAAGAAGTAAAAATCGCAGAAATCAAATCACCGACACCGACTGGCTGCATAGCAAATTCAACACTAGGGCGTTGGGCCAAATAGCTTGCTTTCGGCGTGGCTAAAATCATACTGAAGGCGTCATCTGTTAGTGCATGCAGGTGTTTCACCAATACCATTTTCGGTCCCAGCTCTAGGGCTTTTTTACATGCAGTGACCGCATCATAAAGAGAGTCAATTTTCACACCTGTTAACTCGCTCAGTTCAAACTGGTTAGGAACAATCACATCAGCGATGGGCAACAAGCTATGGCTTATCGCTTCTTTGACACCGTCTGCCACAATGCAACCTTTGTCTGGATCACCCATAACTGGGTCACACACATAAAGCGCGCTGTGGTTACGCGATTTGACTAAACTTACCGCTTCGGCCACCGCTCGACATTGCTCTGCGCTGCCTTGATAACCGGACAGTATCGCGCCACATTCGCCTAACTTCTCAATGTTATCTAAGCCTCTCATTAGAGAATGAATTTCATCTGCCCCAAACTTCTGTCCAGTCCAACCTTGCTGGTACTGAGTGTGATTTGAAAACTGAACCGTGTGAATTGGCCATACTTCGAGGCCCATTCTCTGCATTGGGAAGACTGCAGAACTGTTTCCGGCGTGGCCATAAACCACATGAGATTGAATAGAAATAATGCTTTTCATAAGTCACTCTTAATAGGGAAGTTTGTTAGCTTGGCGACTAAATAAACACAATGCCGCGCACTGTGCTTATTTGGTCGGAATAGCCTCGACAACGCCGAGGCTTATTCTTAATCAGGCTGGATTCATTAGCCTTTGAATTCAGCAAAGTACTCATCCAACACTTTGCGTGTTGCACGACCGATAAGCTCGTATTCGTGGTGAGTAAGGTTTGCTAGCGAAACTCGAACTGATGCATGCACTACATCGAAGCCTTGGCCTGGAAGTAGGATAACGCCGGTTTCATGTGCAAGGCGGAACAGGAAGTCTTTGCCCTTCTCGCTCGCTTTGAACCATTCAACGAATGCTGGTCCGTACAATTTGCCGCCCAGAGTGTCGAGCTCAAGCAGTGTGTAGTAGTCCACACGATCTTTGTTTTCTTCAATTTCTACACCCATGTTTTTGTACAGAGTTTTGTAACGCTCGCGAATGATGCGTTTACATGCTTCTTTGTAGTTTTTCTCTGAGTCCATCAGACAATTCAATGAGAACAGCGCCATTTGAACTTGTTGAGGAAGCGACAAACCTGCTGTGTGGTTAAGCGCTACGCTACGGCTGTCGGCAACGATACGGTCAATAAACTTGATCTCACGAGGTTCCGGAGTCAGCGTTTTGTAACGATCGTCCAACTCAAGTTGACGCACTTCAGGAAGGCTACGCATTGCATCGTCAAACACGTTGTTGTGTTGAATCGCAATCGAGCCTAAACGCCAGCCTGTTGCACCGAAGTACTTAGAGAACGAATACACACAAAGCGTGTTGTATGGCAGTTTTGCAAACAGTGAGACAAAGTCGTCCGCAAATGTGCCGTATACATCGTCAGTCACAATGAACAGGTCGCTACGTTCGTTGTTCACAAAATTTGATAGGTTATCCAGAGTCTCATCCGAGAACTTCACAGACGCTGGGTTTGCCGGGTTAACAACACAAAGCAGTTTGATGCCTGTATCTGCAAGCTTTTCGATTTCAGACATCGGCAGTTGCCATGTTGTCTCATCCAGACGTAGTTCAACGATTTCCAGTTCGTATTCACTCAGTTCTGGAATCTCTAGGTAAGGCGTAAAGATTGGAGTGATTAGCGCAACCTTGTCACCTTTCTTCAATAGACCGTTGTTGAACATAGTTTGGAAGGTGTACGTCATAGACGCCGTACCGCCTTCCGTTGCAAACAGATCGAAGTCTGTTGTCATTGGCATTGGGCCGTACATCTCTTCTGCAATGTATTGCTTCACAACGGTTTCGATGTTCGTCAACATACGTTGTGGCACTGGGTAGTTACATGCAAGGTATGCGTTAACCAGTTCATTCAAGAATGCTTGTTTCTCTAGACCCAAACGGTCTTTTGCGTAGCTCAGCGACTTTTCCAAGAACTGTACGCCTTGGTCTTGTTTATTCTTGCTTGCAAACGTATCGAAGCGTTCAACAATGCCCACACCATCTGGAATGCCACCGAAACCACCATCTAGGTATGAATAAGTGCGCTCGGCTTCCAATATTGCGAACTCACCCAAACGAATGAACGCTTTACGTGGTAGTGTCGCAAGAAAATTAGGATTACCACGACCTGCATCTAATAACGCGCGGTCAGGAACAGTTTGTGCCACTTCAATTAGTTTATCTTTTAATTCAAATGGGCTTAAATCTGCAAATTTTGAAAAATCAATTGTTGTGTTTTGCGTAGTCATAATATTTACCTGAATCTATTATTTAGTAAAATTTGGATAATACTTCCCCTACCGCCTATTTAATTAGGCGATAAGCGTGTTCGAATTTATTTAAATTACATGCCTGCGTTTAAAGTAATAATGCCGACAATAATTGGACCCCATAGGGTAAGCAGGACATTGGCGACTGCATAAGTCACAGTGAATGAGAATACTGGCGTTGCGTTACCTGTTTTTTCCATTAAAGCCGCGAATGCTGGGTTCGCACTTCGTCCACCTGTCACACAGCCAAGTGCTTCAACCGGGTTCTTAATCTTCAATACAAAATATGAGAAGAAGAACGAAATAATCTGAGGGATAATCGTTACACCCATGCCAAGGAACAACAGAGACATACCGTGTTCTTTGATGGTGTCGACCGCTTGAGGCCCAGCCTCAAGGCCAACAATGCCTACAAATGCTGCCAAACCGAAATCTCGAATAAAGTTCGCGGCACCCACAGGAAACTGAGCAACATGCGGATTGCGGCTACGCAACCAACCGACGATCAAACCTGAGATCAAACAACCTGCACCAGAACCGATAGTGACGGGAATACCAGCAATCTTAAAACTGATTAGACCAATTAATAGGCCCACCACCATGCCCATACCAAGCACGATTAAGTCAGTCACGTTTGCTGAGCCCATTCGCTGACCAATGTTTTTCTCAACGCGATTGATATCTTTTGCGGTACCTGTAAGCTGGATGACGTCGTTTTTCTTCACCACAAGATCCGGCGTCATTTCAATTGAGTTGCCTTCACGAATATAGTCTGTCACATAAATACCGCGCATAGAGCCTTGGTTCGAAGCCTCTTTAATCTCTTGCAGCGACTTACCAATCAGTTTGCGGTTGTCTGCGATCAGTTGACGGTTTTCTTCAATAACTTCATAGCCTTCTGGAAGTGCAATCTCGTTGTCAGCCAAACCATCTTGCAGCTTATGTACCGCATTACGACGACCAGTTACAACAATGACATCCCCTTCTTTCAGTGCTGTGAATTTGTCCACTTCTAGCACTTTGCCATCACGTTGAATCAATTCAATACAAGCAGCTAGAGCGTGTTGGTTTAACTGAGCTAAGGTTTTGCCTGCTAGCCCACCATCTTTGCTCACTTTAAATGCTCGTGTAACTAGCGCTGTGATAGCGTTGAACTCACCCGGCGCTAAATCACGCTTACCATTTGAATTTTTCTCTTCTAGCGCAATCGCTTCTGCTCGGATATCCCACTTCATCAGTGTTGGGAATACCCATGTCACCATCAGAATTGGACCAAGCGAACCAAAGATGTACGTAACCGCGTAGCCTACTGCGACGTTGGTCTGCATTAGGTGCTTCGCTTCTTCTGTCACACCACCAAGACGTGCGATCGCATCACCCGCTGTACCGATGATTGCCGATTGAGTCAAACCACCAGCTGCAAGGCCTGCTGCCGTACCTCTGTCTAGATCAAACATCCAAGCTGCTGCTAGTACACAAAGCAGGCCAGAAACCGTCATCACTACAGCAGAAAGTAGAATGTTGATGGTTCTAAAGTTCAATGCTTTAAAGAACTGCGCACCACCTTGATACCCTACTGCGTAAATAAAGAGCGCAAAGAAAATGCTTTTTACGCCGGGATCAATATGAACACCAAATTGCCCAATAATTACACCCATTAATAATGTTCCCGCAACACCGCCAAGAACAAATCGACCAATGGTAATTTTACCTACCATATAACCGAGAGAGAGCGTAATAAAGAGAGCAACAAATGGTGCCATGTCAAAAAGGTTAGAAATAATTTCCATGACAATTTTACTCTTACTAATAAATATAAACCTCAAATAATCTAACGAATAATCTGTCACTCATATTTGTTGGATTATTTAATTTAAAAAGCATCTCGTTTGCTTCGAAGCGAATATTAGAAACAAAACCTCACAACTCGTAATCCCATTTGAAGGATGAAACCATCACTTCGCATATTCAAACGCAAACATTGAACAATAATTGTCGAAAATTTAATAACTTAGTGGTCTGAAATGAACATCAAATAAATTGGAAAATAAATTTATTTTTATTTTCACTGTCCAAAAAGCTACTTTGTTGCGCTATTCCCTCTATATAGCGCATAACACCTTTCTCTTGATGGATTAGATCCTACAAAAGCGATTATCACGGATGCCATCACTTGCCTTATCTTTACATTCATCAAGTTAATAGAGAAAAACACCATGAACTCAATGCCACATGAACTTGTGTGGGGCGAAGTTTACTTCCCTCCCTTGTTGCTGGTTATTGCATTGGCTTACATGCTCACCATTTTGGTTGGAACCGTTGCAACAAAACTGGGACTCCACAAATACGTTGCATTTCCTGCGCTCGCTGAGCTAAGCCTAATTGTGATTTTTACTGGCGTTATTGGTCGATTCATTACCATATTTTGAGGCAAATTCCGTGATAAAACGTTATCTCATCACACTGCTATTACTGTGTTCCGCTGGCACCGTGATTTTCAGCTACTACCAATCATACTCTGACAACCCTTGGACTAGAGATGGCCAAGTTAGCGCGCACATCGTTTCTATAACCCCCCGCGTAACAGGACAAATCATCCAAGTCTACGTCGAAGACAATTCGCAAGTGAAACAAGGCGATTTGCTGTTTGAGATTGACCCAAGCATCTATAAAGCGGCGTACCACAAAGCGCTAGCAGCTCAAAAGCAAGCCATTGCATTACTAGCAAAGGCCAAAAATGAAGAGCAGCGAGCACTTAAGTTAGAAAAGCGCACACCTGGCGCTGTACCTGTACTGACATTGAATAACCTAGACAATGCGGTGGAGACAGCCGTTGCCAACGTAGAACTCGCGAAAGCCAATGTTGAAGAAGCCAAGCTAAACCTTGATTACACAAAAGTTTATGCGCCAACGAATGGTTATATCACTAATTTGAACTTACGCGTCGGCTCTCAAGTCGTCGCTAACTCCCCAGTCGTGGCTTTGATTGATGAAGACAGCTTTTGGATCGAAGGATATTTCAAAGAAACGGATTTAGTTGGCGTTGATCCACAAGATAAAGCCTACGTGACCTTAATGATGCACAATGAAGCTGTGCTGGAAGGCAAAATCAAAAGCATTGGCTACGGCATTGCGAAGCAAGATGGTAGTACTGGTAACGATCTTTTGCCCAATGTGAACCCTAACTTTCAGTGGATACGCTTAGCTCAACGCATTCCAATTAAAGTTAAATTAGATCACTTACCGAAAGATTTTCAACTACGTGTTGGTATGACGGCCTCTATCAAAATCATCAAACAATAATGCGGTGGAATGTATGTTTAATGCCTCAACCAAAGAAGCAATCAAAGCTGCGCTGTCTATCGTTATCGCGATCTGCCTTGCCTTATGGTTTCAATGGGAGAAACCGTATTGGGCAGCGATCGCAGTCGCGGTAATGGCATTAAATGAAAGCTTCGCTCACTCAATAAACAAAGGTCATAATCGCTTATTAGGAACCCTCCTTGGCATCGGTTATGCCTTTTTCCTCATCACGACGTTTTCTCAAGATCGCTTTTTGTTTCTCACCTTCTTCACCTTGTTTTTAGGTGCGTGCATTTTTATGTCGAGCGACGAAAAGTATGGTTATGTGTTCTCTATCGGTTTTGCTGTGTGCTCCATCATCGCATGTATGGGAGGATTTGATAGTCAAGCAACGTTCCACTTCGCTGTTCTTCGCATGCAAGAGACGATTCTTGGTGTGATCACGTTTTCTGTTGTGTACCGATTAGTCTGGCCAGTCAGTACAGAACAAAACTTCATTCAACGTTTTGAGACCAGCAGAGAGGCGATGCTTAACGCTATGAAATCGCCCAATGATATAGATATTGAAGCTCTTGAGACCAACAGCGCCAACATAGAAAAGTTGTTCCAACTGGTCGGCTTACCACTTACTGGCAGCTACCACTTGAAAGAACATCGTCAGCTATGGCGTGCGCGTTTAAATGAGATGGCACAAATCCAAGACCGATTGCTAGAACAAGCAGATAAATCGCAAAGTCGTGAGATCGATTGGCCAACGCTAACGCAGCAACTTCAAAGCTTTGATATTAGAAATCCAAGTACTTCGCTCATTGGTCACGTTGCTTGTGTCATGCAAAGAGAGAAAAACACAGTTTGGCATCACGAGCATCGAACGTTTATCCAGCATTTGAATGAAGACGGCAGAAAGGTATTGCAAGGTGTATCCATGTTCGTCACTTCTTTGTTGATCTGGATTTATCTGCCCGTACCCGGAGGTTTCATTTTTCCGATGCTAGCTGGCGTGTTCTCTTCAATCGTTCCTACTATGCCACCAAGCATTATTAAAGATGCATTTTTTGGTGTGATAGGCACTGGCACGGTGATTCTATTGCAATACATTTTCCTAATGCCAATGATGACCGAGCTTTGGCAGCTTGGGCTATTCTACTTCATCAACATCATCGTAATTTGGAAGATATTTTCCACACCAAAGCTGATGGTACACAGAATTCTAGGTATTAACTTATTGGTTGTCTTGACATCAGGAGCGCTCAATTTAACCCCAGCATATCGAATTGAAACGCCCTTGCTGATGCTGGTAAACATTATGATCATTTTGATGATTGCCAAGTTGTTTACTGATCTGTTTCGTGTTCGCGTTACGGTCTAAGCGTCACCTCCGTTCTTGAAACTAAAGCCCCGCATTGCTTTTGCTCTGCGGGGCTTGTTGCTTTGTTCACTACCCTATTCCTGCCTCACCCATAAAGCGAGGATAGTATCCATCAAAAGCGATTAACGGGATTTCTCTTCACCTCATAAAATCCTCTCATTGATTCACGAAATGCAATCGAAAACCATGCATTCACAACGTCAATCACAGCAAACATATCTATCTAACTGAACAAGAAGTTCAGTGACACATTAACTGTCTGAGTCTCGAAGGTTTGAGACTATTCAGAGTGGAAACTGTCATGAGTTTTTTTGAATTACGCGCCGGCAAGACGTCTTCTCTTACTGTGCTCGCGAGCGCACTAATGCTTACTACCCCCACTTTTGGCTTCGCCGCTGAAGAGACGACGACCTACAACGAAGTAATCGAGCAAGGCCGAGCGCTGTTCGACAAATACGGTATCAGTCATGATTTACCAAAACTGGCCATCAGCTCTCTAGTTCAAGGCGAGCATTTGGTAGAGCATGCCCACCGAAGTGTTAAAATCGGTGATAGCGTTCGCGATTCGTCCGTCTACTTGGTTAAGAACACCGATAACAAAGGCAACATTGATCTGCGTATCAAGTACAACCCTGAACAACTCGATGAAAATGAAAAAGTACTTGATGAGATCGAAGCTTTCACACGAACAGAATACCGCCTTCGAAACTACGCAGAGAGTTTTGATCCGTCATCAGTAAGAGCCAAAGAGGATCAGAACGGTAATGTGATCATCAGTTTTAATTACTCAAAATACGGTCTTCCTCAAGATATCGCCTACTTCCGCTTTTTAAGCGTTGATATTGAGTTGGTTAATGGTGAACCGAAACGTATGGTCATTACCAACGATAAACCGTTCACACATCACAACTACCAAGTGGATTCTTACGATCAAGAGATCCTCTTCCAGAAGTTAACATCAGGCAAAATTGCGATTGCCAGTAAAAACACCAAGATAGTTGGTTCAAAGAAAAATAACCCCCTCGAAATGATGAGCAGCGTAAAACCGGTAGCGATTTATGAAGATAAGCTTGGCGTGCAAGTACTAGACGAAAAACGCTTGAATGAGGTCTCTGATCCACGCATGCAAGAAGCCAGTGTTAAGCTAGACCGCGTTTTTCCTTTAATGGGTGATATGGTTCGTCGTCAAGGTATCGATTTGCCTCTGCCGTTTGGTGTATCGCTAGCGTATCGAAATCAAGATATGAATATTCCATTTAATGATTTCACGATTGAAGGCATCGGCCTTAATGAACTATTTGATCCCGAAGACAGTGTCGGCATCGTGAGTGCTGAGAGCATGACGCTTCGTGGCGATGTAAACATCCTGCCATTTTGGAATGTATTTGGTTACATCGGAAAAGTTAATGTCGATGCCAATGTTGATGCCGCCTACACGGGTGAAGGTGGCCAGTACATAAAAGATAAGCTGAACGATAAACTGCCAGGATTAGGTGATAAGTTTTGCGATGGTTTATCTGCACTTTGTAGTCGCGGACGCCTAGACGTGCCGCTGCATTTGGAATATGACCTTCGTGGTATAGGTACAACCCTTTCGGTTGGCTATAAAGAATTCTTTGCTTCTGTCACTGGTACCTATTCGCAAACTCGCTTAAAGGGCTTAGATGATTGGGGCGATGGTATTGTTACTGTACAGCCGATGTTGGGTTATCAACTTGTCGATTATCGCACGCAGTTCTTTGTCGGAGCAGAATATCAAGGACTGGACGCTCGAATGGACGGGCATGTAAAAAGCGGTGATATCGAATTCGATTACGACATTGGTGTAGATCTTAATCAATGGGCGTTTTTGACTGGTTTCAATAAGCAAATCGGCAAAAACTACAACCTGACCTTTCTCTATAACAAAGGGGAAACTCGAGAGTCAGTGACCTTAAATCTTGGTTACCGTTTCTAGCTCTCAGGAAGAGCCTGCCCCTATACGATGGTAGGACTGCATCCTACAAAGGCGATTACTGAAACTGTCGCCGATGTCCTACCATTTGAGCCATCAATTCAACAAGCCATCCAACCATTCACGGATTAATGCCAAAGCGTCAGGACGTCGCTTGTTAGATGCCGTTTAACATTTTCGGTGTACGCACCAAATGACTTTTTGGACATAACAATGACTTTACTCAATCGCTCAACTTTAGCCATTACCATCACTCTTGCCTTAGCGGCTTGTGGTGATGATTCAAGTAAACCTAGCGTTCCTTACGATCCGGAGCCATTACAACCGTTACCGCCAGAGCAAATCTCTTTGGAAATTGGTGATGCGACCATTCAAGCCACTAAAGAGTCCCTTGTCATCACACCCCTTGATGCGGATGAAAAACTGGCAGCGGTAGAGGCGTTCAAAGGTATCCAATTTGCGCAAGCAGACCGCTTTCAACACAGCATTGTGGCCCCACTTGAAGGCGATATTGATGCGACTCAGTTCGGTGATGCGTGTCCGCAGTTAAAAACCACCACACAAACGCAGTCAGAAGATTGTTTGAATCTAAACATTTGGCGACCAGCCGGGACAGAAGCGTACGCAGATTTGCCAGTTTATGTCTTTATTCACGGTGGAGACTTTGAATACGGCGCGGGCTCAGAACCGCTGATTCATGGTGATATGGTGGTTGCACAAGGTGCTGACGATGGTAACCCGTTTATTGCTGTTACTTTTAACTATCGTTTGGGCTTGCTGGGCAGTGTTTGGGTCGATGGTTTGGACAACCCTGAGGGCGGTAACTTTGGCCTAGGTGATCAAAAACACGCGCTTGAATGGGTTCAACAAAACATAGAGGCATTCGGCGGCAATCCGCAGAATGTGACACTCATGGGTCAAGGTGCGGGTGCCATGTCGGTAGGAATTTTACAGCAATCAAAAGGCGATGCTGCAATCGCAGGTGAGCACTTTCAACGTGCCATCATGCAAAGCAACGCTTACGGCTTTGAATATAAAAGTTACGATGTTGCCAAGAGCCAAAGACCAGAGCAAAGCGTTGAAGATCTGACGTTACTACCACTTGAAGAGGTTATGAAGGTACAGAGCGAGATGCTTGATCCTATTCAGCGTCTCAAAAACTGGGTACTGACCGCTGCGAATATTCCGGTTATCAGTCCAACACGCGACAACAGCCCATTAGCTACGTTGATGCCATTTGCGCCTTACATCGAGCATCGCCCACCAGCGTTTCTAGTGAAAGAAGTTCCAGGCTATCACTTTACTGAACAAGCGATTGAGAGTGAATGGATCGTACCGACGGTAATTGGCTCAAACAGTGCAGAAAGCAATACTCTAGGCATGCTGCCGAGCCTGACATTTTTGATCCCAACTATTATTGAAATCTTGAGCCAAGAAGCGCCAGAAATCATTGAAAGTGGTGACGAAAACTTAATCGTCGAATACATGGTGGAGTGGCTAGAATCGGAAACGAACTTAAACCGTTTACGCACCGAATATCGTTCATTACTCAACGATTCAGCTTCGATTGAACTCGATCTTTCTGACTTATTGGAACTGCTGCCTAGCACCGCTTATGAGACGATGACTAAGTTGTTCTTCGGTTTGGGGAACTCCGATTCAACAACGGAGTTACTTGCTCTGGCTGACTTCTTCCCCAACGATGAAAGCGAACTAAATGGTGCGACCAAAAACATGCAGCAATTCAAAACCACGTTGCATGATTTGCTCTTCACGGGTCCAAACCGTCATAAAGTTTCAACTGAAGAAGCAACAGGGGCAACGCCAAGCTTCTACTACTTTGACTACAAACCTGGATTCAACGTATGGACTTACAATACCAAAGGTGAAAATGGCGATCTCGACGTTGGCGATTTACTCAAAAGCATCAGTTGTATTGTCGGCGCTTGCAATGCATCGGAATTACCATTTGTGTTTAATAAAGCATTAAAGCTTGATGGTTCAAGTGTTCGTCCAGGTAGCAAAGACAAAGCAATGATGAACGAGCTCTCTCGTATGTGGTTTAGCGAACGTTTATTTGAAGACTTCCAATACAACAGCGCGACTGATCGAGTACTGCTGATCGATAACGATGGCGGTATTCAATCCACGCAAGACTGGGACAATGCTCATCACTCAGGCATCGATCCAAAACTGCGCCAAGGTCGCCTCAATGGTCTCGAGGAACTTGGGCTGATTCTGAGTCACATGTAACGTTATCTTCAGTCACTAAAAACTCGTTACCGAATACCTAAAAGCCAGTTCGCTGGCTTTTTTCATCCTTATTCCTTGAACATAATTAGGAAGGTTTACTCATGTTTCCTAACGCCATTCGTGCTCTGCTACTCTTTATCTTCGGCGCGCTGTTGGTTGGCTGTGCCCAGCCCTACCCTCAAGTTGAACCGGATTTTGAAGCCAATTGGCAAACTACTCAGCATCAAGCCGAAGTTTACTTAATTCCTACCGCTCCAGAAGCCTTTGCTCGTCGTGTTGAACTGGTAAGAAACGCTCAGCAAAGCATCGATGTGACTTACTTTTCTTGGGAGAGTGACACGCTTGGTTTGATGCTACTCAATGAACTCAAACAAGCAGCAGATCGAGGCGTGCAAGTTCGACTCACTCTCGATGATTTATTGATTTTTAACGAGAAATGGCTTGCTGATCTCAGCGCTCACGACAACATTCAAATCCGTTTATTCAATCCGTTTGATTCACGTAAGTCAGGTTGGATTGGTCGCGCCGTCAACTTCTCTACTCACCAACAACGTTTGGACAATCGTCTGCACGAGAAGTACTTCAACGTCGACCATCAATGGATGATTCTAGGTGGACGTAACATTGGCGACGACTATTTTGGTTACAGCCGCAAAGCCAACTTCTTTGATATGGATGTCTTGTTCAAAGGCAACATTATTCGAGCGTTCGACCAGAACTACCAACAACTTTGGGACAGCGAGCATGTCACGCCAATAGAAAACATCGTTAACGTTACCCCAAACTATTCCACGTTTACTAAAGCGCTTAATAAAGGTGAGAAAGACAAAAGCATCATTCTGGCTGAAGTTGAAAAACAAGTTAAACACCTGACCAATCCCAACTTCATCACTGCGCAAGTCACCCCCGTTTTCGACTCATTAGACAAGTTAAAAAACAACAAACCCTACTTTAGAAAACGGGCAGAACACCAAGTTTGGCAACAAATAACCTCTGCATCCAAAGCAGTGATATCAACGCCTTATGTGGTACCAAGCGATGGTGAATTTGCCTTTATTGATACCTTGATGGAGCAAAAAGCGGACATCACGTTAATGACGAACTCGTCTGCATCTAATGACTCTGGCTTTATTCCGGCTTATTACGAGGAGCACCGCCAAACCTTGTTGGATAAGGGCGTTCATCTACTTGAGTACAAAAACCAAGCGAAAAATGATGACCATTACTTCCATGCGGATACTTATTATCACAACAAGACGGTGATACTCGATGATCGGCTTACTTATATCGGCTCATCAAACTTCGACCCAAGATCGGATTTCCTCAATGTGGAATTTGGTGTGTTGGTCCAAAGCGAAGCCTTTGCAGAACATGTCATGCACTACTTAACTCGACAACAAGATGAACTTTTTTGGCGAGTGTCTCGAGATGGACAAGGCCAAACTCAGTGGCAATCAATGAATGAGATCCATACTAAGAATCCAAACTATGGTGGATGGCATAAGGCGCCTAACTGGATATTCAAGAAACTGAATGGTGAGTTCGAACTCTAAACAATCAAGACTTAAAAAGGCTCTCTATCTGCAAGGATGAGAGCCTTTTTAATGCCCGCTAAAACTGCGTGCCTAGTGAGAAGTGAACGCGGAATTGGTCTCCTTGCGGAGTATCTAAACCATAAGCAAAGTCCACTTTGACAGGCACGTATTTTGAGTTCCATATCAAACTCAGCCCTGTACCGCTTTTCCAATCCACCCTATCGTTGAAGGCATCACCAATATCATAAAATGCCCCAAGCCACAGTTGGCGGTAGACCTGATATTGATATTCCAGCCCAGCAGTAAACATGTAACGAGCACCCGTTAAATCGCCATTTTCATCTCTCGGAGAGATAGACTCATAACCATAACCACGAAGATTGCCATCACCTCCCGCAAAGAAGCGTAATGATGATGGAATATCGCTCAAAGTGTCAGCGACATTAATGCCAACATTGGAACGAAAGTGAAACTTGTGTTTTTCACTAATATCCCATGACAGAACACTGTTGCCCTCAATACGCAGCAAACGAGAATCGGAGAAAAAATTGGGATCCGAATATTCCAGTGAGTAGACGTGACGGTGCTTTACTTCTAATTGATCGTTCTTGCGATCAAGCAGTGAAAATGTCACCCCCGGTAATAACAACTGTGATTCGTTATTCTCCGACGCTTGTTGATAACTTTCTTGCAAATAACGAACGTGCATGGTGCTTTGCCAATCACCGTCTAACTGCCAGTGCTTTTCAAACGATAAATCATTAGAAAAACTCGATGTGTCCCGATAGTCGACATGCTTAGATTCAAACTGAATCCCGTAGTAATCAGTTAGAACATTTTTGGTGGGTATCTTATAACCTAGTAATAGCGATTGTTCCGGTTTGGAAGCGTACGCTTGTGCCTCAAAACTGTGCCCACTTGCGTTATACCATGGCTTGGTCCAGTTTAGCGAAGCGCGTAATCCCAAGTCTGTCGAATACCCACCACCGACTTGCACAATATTGCGTGAATTCGGCTCTGCGAGCACTTCTATCGGCACCTTATGGCCATCGGATATCTCCTCGAAATCCGCTTTCACAATCACACTGCGAAACCAATCAGTACTGGATAGGTCGGCCTGATATTGACTCAATTTCAAAGTATCAAAATCGTCGCCCCGCTCAAATGTTCTCATCGCTTCTATTCGAGCCGTTTCGATACCCGACGTAAGAACAGACAGCTCTCCAAATTGGTAACGAGAACCACTAGAGAAATGCAGGTTCACATGGGCTTCATTCAAACTTGGAATGACTTCCAAAGACGATTCGATAAAACGTCCATCTAAATAACCTTTTTGCTGAGCCAATGAGATCAAGTTTCGCTTTAGCGTATCGTACTCAGAATGAAGCAACGGCTGCCCTTGTTTAAGTTGAGCTTGATTGATTAGTTCGATGAAATCCTGATCGTTACTGGCCTCTCCCGACACAGCAATATTAGATTTTTTGACCAACATCACCTCCCCAGCGTCAACCTCAAGCGTGATGAAATCATTCTCTGATCTCTGAACATTGAGCTCGGAATGGTAGTAACCATAAGGGTTTAACGCATTATTAACCATCTGCGTTAGTCGATTTGAGGTAATGTTTGAAACAGAGAGTTTCGTTAGTGGTGTAAGGTGACTTTCAAGATTTTTCTCTAATATTGGTGTTAGCCCTTTGATTTTAAATTGCGCTCCGAATGCATGATGTAAAGGCATAGAAGCTAAAACCGATATACCTATTATTTGTTTAATGAGAGGAGACACACCGCTACCTAGTTTAGCAATACACTCGACAAGGTTAATGATGGAATGGCATATCAGTTAATCGCGTTTGTAGGATTGCTCCCTACGAAATACTCTCGAAAATTCACGTTTCACAAGTAGATACTTTGAACGATAAATTGGCTCAAGCTAGGAGGTGGCAAATCATGCGGTCTAAAATAGGTATACTGTTTGCCAAAAATACAAAACCCAACGCTGAATGGATCTCATCAAGCGTTGGGTTACATTGATAATGTGTTTTTTAATCTAAAAAGCGGTCTGTTTGTAAAACTAGATCGAAGAACAGTTTCCTTTTTCTGCCATGTCGACTTTTAGTACTTCTGCTTTACCTTTGCTTTCGTCTACGAGTTCTACGCCCGCACCACCAACAAATACACCCATTTTAATGTATTGATTAACGAAATAATTACGGCCCTCTTCCGTTAAGATAGTTAAGTGATTTTCAGAAAACTCAGACTCTGTACTTACTTGATGTTCTTTATTGCCTTCGACCTCATGGTAGAAGAATACACCAGGAGCGGTTTCACCAATACATTCCCCATCGACGTAAACATACTTTTTAAGCGCTGCTCCGACAAAAGCATCTTCTCGGTAAATGTAAATCCCTGCGTTCCCCTTTTGAGGTGCTTCAAATGATTTCATTTGATTTGATACTGTCGAATCAACAGTAGGAACAGAAGCACAACCTGACAAACCCAAAAGGAATGCGGAACACAGAATTACTTTATTTTTCATGTTATTAACCTAGCTACGATAAAATCGCGCCAACCATACTATAAATAAATACGTTCACTTATTGGTATTTTTGAAATTTGTGATTCAACCTATGCAATAGCACTCATTTAGCGTATAGATTGAGCAAACATTAGCCATATAATAATCACGAGAATAAAATGCCCTGTATCTAACGATCACTAAATGCCACTTTACTCGCTAGACTGATAAGTAGAATACCTGAAACACCTTCAAGAGTTCTTGAATAACGCTGAGAGTGTGGACGACTAAATACCCAATTACCCACAGAGGCGTACAAAACGTTACATGTCGTCGCAAGTACGCTGAACAGCAAGCCAAGTACTAATAATTGCATTGATGTTGAGCTTGCAGACGTATCAATAAATTGAGGCAGAAATGATAGGAAGAATAGCGCTACTTTTGGATTCAAGACGCTGACGATAACCCCCTGAACAAACACATTTTTATTATTATCAACATTTTTGTTTTCAACGATTTTACTTTCTCCACGCCACATAGACAGTAATGACTGAACACCTAAATAAACTAGGTAAGCGGCCCCTAACCATTTAACAACGCTAAAAGCCAAAGATGAACTCAGAATTATTGCTGACAAACCTAAACATGCCGCTAGTGTATGAAAAAAGTAACCAACACCAAGCCCCAGAGCCGCTTTCAGCCCAGCAGATAATTTACCTTTCATTGTATTGGAAACAATATAAATTACATCAGGTCCAGGAATCATATTGATAGCGAGACAAGCGACAACAAATAATAATAGTGAGTTTGAATCCATTCTTTTCTCCAAATTAACGTCTTGCGGGATAACATTTCATCGAACTACAAGTAATGCAACGTCCAGGTTTCAATTGGTTATATTTCGTATTAACAACACGTTACTAATACTACAGCACTGCGCGAAGAGCACAATCATGAACAGTGATACGAATTAAATTATGGGCCTTTGTTAGCCCTTTGAATGATAATATTTAGCATCATTTGGTTGTAAGCTTTTTCTAGCCAGCAGCTCTTATGGAAGTTAACAAATCGGCTACTTAGTATACTTAATAGACCGTCAAATCAGATAGATTATCTATTCTTATTTCTTCAAGCCTTTTGTGCTTCATTTTGCTGCCTCACTAAGCAGCAACTTAATACTTGCTACACCAAAAAATAACGCGAACACGCCTTCAAAAACTGCTTTGGATCTGAGATAGGTTTGCCTGACCTTTTTATACGCGAAAAGAAAAGCATAGCCAAAGAAAACCAAAGCACTAACCAGCCCTACAACAAAAATGACCGACAACAATTCCAACGGACTGGCCGTAGGAGGAACCCCTATCGAATAAAGCGCACCGAAAAACAGAATAGCCTTTGGGTTAGTTAAGTGAATTAACACTCCGGTTAAGTAGTTACCCTTCTTTGTCGTTACGTATGTTTTGGGTAACTTTAGCTGCTCGATGTTGCAGGCAGAATGTACGGACTTTAAAGCCAAATATAAAAGATAAAATGCCCCACAATATCTAAGAATTTCAAAAAGCCAAACATTGCTATAGAGTATGGTTGCGAGACCAAAAGCGGCTGAGGTTGACCAAAATAAAGACCCCGTTAAAACACCTGCAGCCAAATACCCTCCAAAGCGTCGACCGTGGTTCATTGACGTGCCTGCTATCGCAAGAGTTGCAGGTCCGGGGCTAGCGATGGCAGCGATAGCTGATACGACAATCAGTGAATAATTTATCTCTTCCATTTTTACTCTAAGCCTCCAAATGGAGTTTTATCAACACTTATCGCGGAATACTCTATTGAACGTACATCAGAAGCGTAATACTGATTAAAACACCAAGTGTTACGAATCGAGTTGAGATTCTTTGGTATTTTACTGCTCCAAAATAACATCAAATCCGCCATAAATGAGACGCTTTCCATCAAAGGGCATTGGGTTATTGTCTGGACTCATTCGAGGATCAGCCATGATCCGCTGCCACCCTGAGTCCCGAACTTCTTTTGAAGGCCAGACTACCCACGAAAACACAACGGTTTCGTTGCTTTCAGCGTTAACTGCCATGGGAAATGATGTGATCTCACCATCTGGTACTTCACTCCCCCACGTCTCAACAACCTTTAAGGCCCCAAACTCCCTGAACATTTCTGCTGCTATTTTTGCGTGTGCGATATACTTTTCTTTATTCGCTGTCGGTACTGCAGCGACAAACCCATCAATGTATGACATAAGTAAACTCCTTTCATTGGAGTTATAACCATAGCTCAATAAAAAGAATGCACATGATGCCAAACCATAGAAACAGGTACGTAATACAGCTTGAGAGCTACATTCCTAGCTTGGACTTTATATGCATATTTGAAAGGTATGTGTTTGGATCAAGCTTGGTTAGCATATTTATAATCTCCAAAACACTCGAATACTCAATACGTTCCTCTTCAGCATGCCCGATCCCACCTATTGTAAAGTGAGTAAAGCGGTAATCACGATAAACGTTTTGCAGCTGGCTAGAAATATCTTTGAGTAATCTTTTACTGAGGGCGAATGCAGGGTATTCACTACTTTCTGAAAGCTCTGCTGTAGAGCCAATAGATACAATATTGCATTTATCGTTAAGTGAACCTAAAGCGTTAAGCTCATTGACTAAATTAAGATACCCAATCGGGCCAACATTCATAAACTCAATCAGTTCGCTTGTTGTCAATTCTGAAGACTCTCCCCACATCGACGCCAAATAAACGATGATGTCAAACTCTACACCTTTGAAGCACGTATAATCTGGTTTTTTACCGGGATCAACGTCAATACAAACAGAGGCGACTCCCCCCTCAACTAGCTTTGATCTAGAAATCGCATAAATTTCTGTACCCTGTAAGTTCGTAGCCAAGAACCTTCCTAGCCCTTTACTACCTCCAACGATTAAAATCTGCATAACCCTATTCCTTGGTTAAGGTTGTCTTTCATATTGTCCGCCAAACTGTTCATTAGGCATCACTTTAACGTTTCTATTGCCCTACTTAGTTCTATCTTCAATTTCATCGAATGGTTCAACTGAAATACGCTCTGCAATTTCACTCATCTTCTTCATTTTTTCTGGGTTACTAGTTCCCCAAAACCGCTCCCAGTCTTCACGTGTTCGCCACTTGGCAATAGTTAAAACCTTTTCCGGTACATCGTAAGAACGAAGCATAAAACTACCAAGCGCCCCATCTACTGACTCATGAATTGAATCTGTCGTCGAACGCCATATATTTTGAAACTCATCCATTTTTTCACTTGGCACACGCCATTCATACACAACTCTAAACATAACACTTCCATTAAAATTTCTAGATTTAATACGGCAAAGTATCAAGAACACTAAGCCAGGTTAATAGATGAATAAAGCAACATAGTAGAGCGTAGAGCAATCTAAAAAACAAAGCGTAAACGCTCTAAATCACTCCGATTCGATTAGTCATGCACACATTCAAAGATTTCGTATTGCCGTTTAACATTGGCTGTTACTTTTCCCCAATGTGAGGCTTGAACTCTTTCCTGATGTTGTTTAAAAGAGGCTTTGTCGACGAACTCCTCATAGACATCAAAACGAAACGGATTAGTCGAGCTTTGAGTCACAAGAAAAGTAAGGCAGCCCGACTCTTCTAACGTGAGCCTTTTGTGAATTATTAACTCATGTTTTACTAATTCTAAATCCTTTTCCGGAACTAAAATAAAGCCTTTCAATGTTACTTTCGACATATCATCCTCTCGCCCCTGTTAAGAAGTAGCCAACACGCCCTCAATCTCAACCATCATATCGCAAATGTGAATCTCACCATGAATTAAAATGCCACGTGTTAGGAATCTATTTCTAATGCCCTATCGACCTACGAGCATAAGGTTATCTCTACCCTTTCTTTGCCTTTACCGATGTTCTTGCGTTTTAATTGAATTTGGCCGACTTCTGATGTGCGCTTTAAGTGAGTGCCACCGCAAGGCACTTGCGCAAACCCATCCACTCTCCAATACCTTCTTTCACTCTCTTGATCGGAAAAGTCACTAATAATAACTGAATCAGAGTTAATCAAATCTTGCACATCAGTTTCAATTTCTTTCAATAGTGGGCCAATACTTTCAGACCACTCGAAATCTATGCGACTCTTATTTTCAGAAATATGCGCGCCTATCTTAACAATGCCTTCCCGACGCTGATAAAACATCTCGAGCACCACTTCAGCCGCAAAGTGTAGCTTCATTAAGGCGTATCTACGCTTCCAATCAATATTCGTAGTTACAATGTCACCAAGAATAAAATTTGGAGAGGATTCCAATGTGTAAATAAGTCGAACACCTAACTTTTGAGCAATCAAAACCGGAATACCATTAATCGTTCCTTTATCACTCTCTTGGCCTCCAGACTCTGCAAAGAAGATAGTCTGGTCCAATTCAACCTTATTTCCGTCTACATTGCTCACTCTTGAGTTAAGTTCTGTTTGGTAGGGATTAACCCAAAATAATTTCTCGCTCATGCTGCTATCCTTGCAGTAAGTCCTATCTTTGATAGTACATTCAGTGACCACCAAGTCAATTCAAGAAACCTCACCGTCAAATGTAAGGCTGTGTATAGAGCACGAGCAGGCTAGACCTATTAGATGCGTTTAAGGCCGGATACTAAACGCTGTCTAGGGGTTTAGCTAATAACCCGTAAATTGCGGAATCTGAGACTACTCCATTCACTTCCCAACGCTGACTTAGGAAACCTTCCTTTATAAAACCTAACCGTTCCAAGACTTTACCTGAAGAAGCATTGTCTGGATCTATCTCAGCCTCGATTCGACGTAGATTCAGTGTTTTGAATGCGTGTTCGATTAATGCAGTTCCCGCCTCTAATACAATGCCTTTACCCCAGAAATGACGACTAACGCCAAAGCCAATTTCTGCGCGCCTAGACTCTTTCACGTGATTAAACAGCATTATCTTACCCAGAAGTTGGCCATTGACCTTTAGGAAGATGCCTAGTGTCACTTCTGTATTGCTATTCATGGCCTGTGTACTCTTGGCTATAAATGTCCGCGCTTCTTCAATTGAAACCCAAGGGCCAGTGTTCCAATATTTCATGACCTCATGGTCTGAGAAGATATCAAACAATTCGCTTGCATCATCTTCAACTAGCTCTCTTAGAATTAATCGTTCCGTTTCAATCTTTGTTACTAACATTTTGGGGTCAACCTTTTGGTTTGTTATTGGTGACGAAAATCCAATAAAAGTGTGAGACACGTAATACAAATGATTTCGTATGAGACTTTTAAACAAGCTCAACGCACGGCAAAAGCGCCACGTGTCACGATTCTATATTGAAGCAAATTTTAGACATTCAAGTGCGTCAACAAGTAACCGCTGAACGCATCAAAGCTTGGAGTGAGTTGATCATAAGTCCTAAACTCAGGCTCAAAATAGTCCATATACTTTATTATCGCTTAGTGACGATTTCCTTCAGTACTCTGGCTGGGTTGCCACCAACAACGACATTGTCTCTAAAACTCTTTGTAACGACTGCGCCAGAGGCTACCACCACGTTGTTCCCAAGTGTTACGCCAGGGTTGATTACGGCATGGCCACCTATCCAACAATTGTCACCAATGTTTATGGGCTTTGCTAGCTCTAAACCACTGTTCCTCTCGATAGGATCTAAGGGATGAGTCGCAGTATAAATTCCAACTTGAGGCCCAAGTAAACAGTTATCACCAAACTTAACTTCCGCAACATCCAAAATCACACAACCAAAATTAGCGTAAAAATTATCTCCAACGTGAATGTTGGATCCGTAGTCGCAATTGAAAGAAGATTCAACATGAATATCGTCACCTGTTGTGCCGAACAAGCGCTTAGTTATTTGAACTCGCTTTTGTTTATGCTCAACAGACGTGGCATTCAATTTTTCAGTTAGTAACCTAGCGCTCAACCTTAACTTTAATAACTCTTCATCACTTGGGTCATAAAGCTCACCTGCTAACATTTTCTCTTTTTCTGACATAAAACTTGGACTCCAATACCAATTTTCTTACAACGCTACATTAAGTATGTGAGTAACGCTACCTCCTAAGCGAGGCTGTTCCACCACGAAAACAAAGCCCGACTTGAACCCTAGTCCTCAGCGCTATCAATTTAGTGCACTACCACCACCGTTCTCACTAACTTATCACCGAGACGTTGCCTCTTTTTACCAAGAATGAAAATTGAGTCAATAAAACCGAAGAATGGAGTAATAACATTTCGAAAGAGCGACTGAAAAATATTGCACTTTTTACCCGTTCTTGCACTTATAACTGCAATGCCCAAAAGTTTTTTACCCACACTTTGACCATTTGGTAAACAATCAGAAAAAAGGTAATACGATACAGTCGCAGTTACTGCTGTAGCGCGCACAAGCTCTTTTTCAATACCGATTTCTAAGCCGACCCATAAAACGAGAGTAAAAATGCTAAAACTGACAAAAAGATCAATCATTTGTCCAACACACCTAACTCCCGGACTAGCCAAAACGTAATTTTCTAGAGTAAATTTTCCTGCATTTTTCATTTTAAAATTTGGACTAACAATTGTTTATTTGTGAACTAACGCTATTGAGACAGTAACATCCCCACTAAACCTAATCCATACTTCCGTAAAGCAAGGTCGAACCTGATTTTTCTATCTTTTCAATATATTACCACGCTTGTTCTAAAGGCTAGATTGGTAATATTTCAACATCTCTTCTTGATTAAGCGCTTTACTTTCTAACTTTTGTTGATCTTTAAAGATTTGAGCTAATGAAGGGAGAATTGAGCGATTTACTTTATAGTCATCAGACCAAAGTTTCCCTCTCATCACCGCTTTCGCACAATGAAAATACATACTCTCTATGACTATTTTGATAACAACCTTAGGATCTTTACTTCCATCGGGGCAAGCAGATATCAAGTTGGCGTCGGTGTGAATACTTGCGATTCCTTTAATACGGAGCACTTCATCAATACCATTTACCATCAATAACAACCCTACCTTGGGGTTACTAATGATATTTTTTAGACTATCGATACGATTGTTCCCCGAGCTATCAGGGAGCAACAATGTTGATTCATCTAAAACTTTTACGAAGCCAGGCTCCCCTCCTTTAGGAGAAAGATCGATATACCCTTGTGAATCAGCGGTACTTAGAACTGCAAAATGGCAGTTATTAATTAATGTAATCGCATGAACATCCAGCACAGGCAGAGCTTTATTTTTAGCTCTCGCACTTGGCTCTGCGTAAATTTCTTTTAACTGCTCTATTGTTTTAATTTCACTCATTCAATGTTATTCCTTCACTATCGTATAATGCTTTGCTTGTAAGCAAGCAGTAACTCTGACTTCTTGTATAGGCACTAGACCTAACTCATCGTAAAAATACTACGAGTACAAGTTGTCTCTTTAATGCCTTGTTATCTGAAGATTTAAAGTTTTTCACTAAACTCCCCACACTGCTTACACTTATAACCATGCTTGTAAAAAAACAGTGGAAAACCCAGTAAAATAAAAACTAAGAAAGCTGGGCGTTTACCTTTTGTAAATGCAAATAGATCTTTACTACCACATTTAGGGCAAACGTCTTTTTCTTCATCAACGTCAACTTCATTTCCCAATGATTCTGAGAAATCGCTACTAAGTATTTGTTTCGCATCTTCTGCATCACTTTCGGCCACCATCAGACGGACGCCGCCTATTGCATTTGAATAAAGCCACTGAGTATTTACCGTGTGCTCGTCAGCGATGTAACTTTCTATTCCGACACTATCTAGGCTTGCTCTCGCAATATGAGCTTCATGAGGAAAAGAAAACCTTGCTACTACAATCACATATTGCTCCTTGTGGGAAAGCGCTCCCGTAAGGTATAAGAAACGCTAATTGGAAATGCTATGTGTAGTATTTCTTTTTGAACAACTTATTAGCCCACTACAGACTAGTACATATACCCTAACCAATCTATATGGCCAACAGCCCAAGTTTTGCCGCTGATAGGTTTAACATATAAATCATCTAGTTGCTCTACAGCAACACCGTAATTTTTATGTTCATGAACGCGCAACCAAGAACTTAGAGAGTTAAGGCGCTGATAACCATTAGCCAGATAAAAACGCTCCAAAACGGAGACTAAAATGATGAAGTCGACATCTTTAGTGGACGCATACTCGCTGAGTTGAGACAACATTGTTGTGCCAATACCTTGTCTTTGAACTGTGCTCTCGACGCAAAAGTCACTCACACCTAATACTTTATAAATTTCATCACCAACGCGAACAACTCTGTAGTCTAATCCCATGTAACCAACTAACTGATCACCTTCGTAATTCAGAACTCTCATATGCGGGAGTTGCTTATAGTAAGAGCGAGTAACTTGGTGTTCAGGAAACGACTTGTTTCTAAGAGCTTCAATTGCATTATGCTGCGCTTTAGATAACTCGATTTCTGGGTAAATATCCATATTTGACCTTTGAGTATTAATGACCTTTTGGTTACGATCCCTGTCGTTGAGTTTAACTCCGAGCGTGTCCTAACCTTGTGGGACATTGACAAATAACATAGAGTTTCTCAAAACACTACTTACAACATTTTTACTGCAAACCAATCGAAGTTGCTTAAGAACAAACACTACTTCATAGCAATGCCTACGGATCAAGCATTTGCAGCTTCTTACCCACACCCTATTCCGCCATCTGGAATTATTTTAATTACACAACGTGGGTACTCAATGTTGGTAAAAGCATTTACCGATGATTTTTCATGGCAAGTCCAAGAACAATTGGCAGATGCATATTTCGAAGCACAGAGAGTACTATCATCGGCGGAGCAACTATTAAACCAAGCTAATTTGCTAGTTCAACATGACCAACGAATTAACAACTTAGAAAAGGCTCAGTTAAATACACAAGCTCACATTTCTAGAACAAATGCCGAAGTTACAAAAGCCAATCAAAAAGCCGACGATGCATTTAAAGCGGCAAATGCTGCATTAGAGCATAAATTTGGAGATAAGGATTACTACACAGTTATCGCTTATTGTAACTCTAAAAATATCCCAATCATTCTGACCTTAGCAAAAGCTAAAGGTTTGGAAGCTAGAGCTTACACCCAAAAAATTGGAGGTAAGATCAATAAAGTTTCTGATGAACGTTGGGGACAAGTAAATGCGTATCATATTGCAGTTTTAGACCACATTTTTAAACAGTGATTTATATCGGGAGTCCTCTGCTGAGGGCTCCAATTCCCCGTAATAAGGCTAACGAGCTTGTAGGATTTCTCTCTTACCCGTCCTCAATTCTGATCCTACCGACATTTCATCATGATATGAACTTGA